>QHVD01000577.1:0-1383 GCA_003222235.1 Gemmatimonadota bacterium
CGGCACGGCCTACCACGTGTGCCTCGGCTTCACCCCGGCCACGAACGCCACCTCTACCACTGTGCTGTTCGTGAGCAAGTCCACCGACCTGAAGACGGTCCAGCCGGCGGGCACCGTGATCGCGACCGCCGCGGGCGGCGACGATGCGACCGTAGGTTACTTCAACGACAAGGAGTTTGGGACGGTGGACACGCGGCCCGGAAGCCCACACCGAGGCCGGATCTACGTGACCTGGACGCGCTTCAAGTTCAACCGCCTGGACGACAGCTACGTAGAGTCGCCGATCGTCCTGTCCTACTCGGACGACCGCGGCGCCTCCTGGAGCGGCCCCCACCCGGTTAGCTCGCCCGACTTCAACTTCGACCAGGGCTCGGTCCCGGCGGTGGGCCCGAACGGAGAACTGTACGTGGTGTTCGAGAACGGCAACGGGACGGGCTTCAACGGCCAGGCGATGGTGGCGAAGTCGGTGGATGGCGGCAACAGCTTTTCTCGTCCAATAAAGGTGGATGACATCATCGAGATCTGCGACCACCTGAACGACGACGGCCGCTGCGCCCTCAAGAACTCGAACTGGCGCGTCAACTCGTTCCCCTCGATCGCCGTGGACGGCGCGAGCGGGGCCGTGTACGTCGTGTGGGGCGACTACCGGCGGGGCAACGCCGACGTGCGCTTCAGCCGCTCGACAAACGCCGGGGTCACGTGGAGCAAGTCGGTCATCGTGAACAGCGATCTCTCCGGCGCCGATCAGTTCTACCCGTGGATCGCCGTGGCAGAGAACGGGACCGTGCAGGTTGCCTTCCAGCAGCGCGACGACACCCCCGGCAACCGCTTGCTCAACACGTTCCTTTCGACGTCGAGCGGGGGGATCGGGTTCGGGCGACAGCTCCTCGTGAGCTCCGGGCCCACCGACCCGAACATCAACTTCAGCGGCACGTTCAACGGCGATTACAACGGGCTGGCGGCGAGCGCCCACGCCGTGCACCCGATCTGGACCGACGCCCGGCGCGTCGTGTGCCAGCTCGTCGTGACGGACTGCCAGAAGCAACAGGACGCCGTGACGGCGACGGTGTCCTTCTAAACCGGTCGGGCGGCTTCGACCGTTTGGTAGTCACTCCGGGTGGGTTAACCCCGGGGCGGTGCCCCGGGGTTAACGCGCGCCCCTCAGAAGCTGTACTCGAGCCCGGCTGTCCACAGCACGTTCGGCCGTAGCCCTCCGCGGTTGAGCGGCCACACGGTGTTGCCCACCAGTATGATCCCCGAGCCGGTCACGAACTTGAAGCCAAAGGAGCCGTTGATCTGGTCATCGCGCTCGTTCGGTATGTTGGTGGGCTCCACGGTCCGCCGGAAGGGCGCGTCGTAGGTGACCGTCCCCGGCAGCCGGAG
>QHVD01000577.1:1471-1875 GCA_003222235.1 Gemmatimonadota bacterium
ACGGCGTTGTTCTGGAGGTCGCCGCTCCGGTACAGGAACCCGATGTTCGCGTGCGGCGAGAACGCGGCGAACCGCGCCGAGAGGATCGCCAGGCCGCGCGCCGCCAGGTGGCCTGAGCCGAGCAGGTCTGCCTCGCTGCCGGTGGGAAAGCGCGCGTCGCCCAGGATCGAGAAGGCCGTCCGTTCCGACTCCGTCACGTGGACCTTGATACGCGCGGCGACGTCGCCCATTCCCGTCGCGGATCCTTGCACGAGTCGCGAGGTCGAGAGCTGCGGGTTGCTCGGGGTGCCGCCCCAGAAGTGCGCCGCAGTGGGACCGCCGAACGGGATGATCTCGGCGTCGCTCGTGCCGCGCAGGGACGTGGAGACGATGGGGAGCACCACGCCGATGTCCACCCGATCGAG
>QHVD01000253.1 GCA_003222235.1 Gemmatimonadota bacterium
CGGGTTCGGGATGATCGCAGGCCAACTGCTCGGCGGTCTGCTGCTCAGCGCCGACCTGTTCGGGCTTGGGTGGCGGCCGGTATTTCTCGTAAACCTCCCCTTCGGCGTCATCGCCATTACCCTCGCCTGGTGGCTGGTCCGGGAATCGCGCGCACCGGCGGGCCTGAAGCTCGATCCGGGCGGTGTCGTGCTCGTGTCTGCCGCTCTAGCACTGCTCCTCTACCCGTTGATCCGCGGGGAAGCGGCGGGCTGGCCGACCTGGACCCGGGTCTCGCTCGCCGGCGCTGCCGTTCTGCTGGTCGCGTTCGTGCGCTACGAGCGCTGGAAGACGGACCGGGACGGGTCGCCGCTGCTCATGCTGTCGCTGTTCCATCATCGGTCGTTTGTGGTCGGACTGGGCGTGGGCCTCAGCTTCTTTTCGGTGCTCGCGCCTTTCTTGGTGCTGTTGACCGAGTACCTCCAGAGCGGGCTCGACCTGACCCCGCGCGCTGCGGGCCTCCGCTTCCTGCCGTTCGCGATCGGCTTCCTGTCGGCCTCGTTCGCTTCGGCGCGCCTCGCCCCGCGCCTCGGTCGCGCGATTCTGCAGCTCGGCGCCGGACTCATGGTCACCGGACTCCTGACCCTGATGGCGGTCGTGCGCAGCGCCACGCTGGACACCTCCACGCTCGCGTACATCCTGCCGTTGCTCATCTACGGGTTCGGACAAGGAAGCCTGCAGGCGCCACTCGTCAACTTCATCCTGGCCGACGTGCCGCCCGACGAGGCGGGCTCCGCTTCGGGTGTGGTCACCATGCTGCAGCAGCTGTCCTTCGCGCTAGGTGTAGCGGTGATAGGAAGTGTCTTCCTGGTGGCGCTCGGTCCCGATCCTGGTTCGACTGCGTACGGGCGCGCTTTGGATCATGCCTTGGCGTGGAATATCGGGCTCCTGACCGTCACCTTCGTCGCGGCGTTCGCGCTGCCTGCGCGGCTACGAGTGCGGGTCAAGGAGGCGGGGGCCAGCGCGTAACCAGGCGACGCTGATGCGTACGGTCAGGCGGGTACTGTTGACTTGTCGGGCACCTGAGCCTTGGACGGTAAGGTGAAATAAAAACTCGCGCCGCGCGGAGAGTTTCTCCCTGCCCACAAGCGACCGCCATGCGATTCCACGATGGAGCGGCTGATGGACAGCCCCATGCCGGTTCCATGAGGCTTCGTGGTAAAGAAGGCCTTGAAGATCTGGTCTGCCTGCTGCGAGGGCAACCCTAGACCGGTATCGCTGATGGACACCAAGATTTCTTCGTTGTCCGCTGGCTGCGACGTGATGGCCAGCTCGCGCGTGCCGTCTACATCCTTCATCGCGTCAGTACTGTTAATCATGAGGTTCATCATGACCTGCTGTAATTGCACGCGATCTCCCATGACCTGGAGAGGATCTGCCGCCAGCTCCGTCCGGATTGCGATGGAGTACCGCGTCGCTTCACCGCGCAGGAGAACGATGATCTCTCGGATGACTTCGTTGACATCGACCAATTCCCGTTGCGAGGTATTCTTCTGAAAGAGCAAGCGGATCCGGCTGATGATGTCGGCCGCGCGCGTCGCGGCTTTGACGATTCGCGACGCAGACATGCGCGCCTCTTCCACATCGGGGTCATCGCGCGCGAGCCATCGCAAGCAAGCATTGGCGTCGGTGACGGCGGCCGTAATCGGTTGATTTACTTCGTGGGCCAGGGAGGCAGTCAGCTCTCCCATGGTAGTCACCCGGTTCACATGCGCGAGGTCTTCCTGCGCCTGACGCAATCTCTCGCGCTCTTCCTCCGCCCGTTTGCGTTCGGTCACGTCTATCGATGTACCGACATATTCCAGGACATCGCCCGATGCGTTACGAACGGCGTGCCCTGTCGAGCGAACGTATTTAATTGCTCCGTCTGGAAGAACGAGTCGGAATTCCACGTCAAAGTGGGAGCCTTCCTCCGGCCTTTCAAGAAAAACCTCTCTGCGTACCCTATCCCGATCCTTTGGATGAACGCGCTGGTAAAACGCTTCGTCTGACGGTATACCCCCCTCCGGATCGAAGGCAAACAAGCCGTAGTTTTCCTGTGACCAGTAGACACTACGTCTGGCGGTCACGCTCCATGCCCAAATCCCTGTCCGGGTCAACCTCTGTGCTTCCGCTAGGTAACCCTCGCTCCGCCGCAACGCTTCTTCCGCCCGCTTACGGTCCTCGATATCAAAGGCGGATCCATACCATTTGACCAGTTTTCCTGTTTCGTCATAAAGCGGCACGGCGCGAAACAGGTGCCAGCGATACACTCCGTCGAACCGGCGCACGCGTGCTTCACGCTCGCCCGGTTTGCCGGAAACCAGCATCGACTTCCATTGACTGGTAAACCCCGGAAGGTCTTCGGGATGGATTATCGGCTGCCAATCCCCACCGTGCATATCGGCCTTCGAAGGCGGGGACATTGTCATGACGTCAGCACGGTCCAGGGCCGTCTCCAACGAAAACCCGAAATAATCCAGCCAACCTTTATTTACGTAATCAAGGTAACCATCAGGACGGCAACTGTTAATCATTGCGGGAGTTGTATCCACCACAAGGCGAAGACGCTGTTCCGCAAGAGCTTCACTTCGCCGGAGTTCCTCTTCCGCACGCTTACGGTCACTGACGTCCATTACCGCTCCGACAAACTCGATGCTGGCCGATTGATCGCTTAAGGCGTGAGCCACAACATCGACGTGCTTGACCGCGCCATCCGGCATCACCAAGCGATATTCATGCTCAAAATCCCTTCCATCCTGCGACGCGCGCTCGATGGTCTCTCTCACCAAGGGCGCGTCGTCCGGATGAACCCGTTGGAGGATGAGCTCGACGGTGGGTGTCGTCGTTCGGTCGTATTGGAAGATTCGAAACGTTTCGTCGGACCAGATGATCTCGCCGGTGGAGGGCCTCCAGCCGAAGCTCCCCGTATGACTGAGCCGTTGCGCTTCCGCTAAGTACGCCTCGCTGCGGTGCAGCTTGTGCTCAGCGAATCGCCTGTCCATCCACGACGTCAGCAGCGCCAGCCCGAGGACGATAAAGGTGACGGCCGCAATTCCCGTGGTCCCAACGAGAGAGATGTTGACCGCGTGTGACAGGTCCGCCGGCACGTTGGAGGGCGTGAAGCTGGCGGCGGCCATGCCGGTGTAATGCATGACGGGAATCGCAGAGCCCATGACGACGGCTCCGGCTACCTTTTCCCAGCCGATCCCCGTCTTCTCATTGCGGAACTGAAAGGCAATCGAGAGCGCGCCGAGTGAAATGAGGATCGCGAGCACGACGGACAGGGCGACGACAAAGGAATTGAACTGAGAGACAGCCGGTAACCGCATGGCGGCCATGCCGATGTAATGCATGCTCGCAATACCCGCGCCCATCAGCACACTTCCGGCGACCGCTCGGGACACACTCATTTTCTGCCGGCTCGCGACGTGCAGCGCAATGACCGACGCGAGGATGGCCGCAAACAGTGACAGCAGAACGGTCGGCCAATGATAAGCGACGGGAATCGGCAGGACGAACGCCAGCATTCCAAGGTAGTGCATCGACCAGATGCCGGTCCCCATCGCACCAGCCCCACCCAGCAACCACACTGCGCGGGTCGAGCCGGCCGCGGCCGTTACGCGAGCCGCCAGGTCCAGAGCAGCGTACGACGCAAACATGGCGATCAACACCGAGAGCGCCACGAGCGCGTAGTTGTACGAGCCAATCAAGTTCAGGGATCCCGGCCGCCAGAGACGTCAGACCTGGTGAAGCTTGAAATGACCTAACCGAATCGGTGAATTAGCGGTTGGTGCATCGCCGCGCTAGGTCTGCGGCGGCAGCTTGCAGCGGAGGCGGGCTTCTCGTTGACGATGCCGAGCCCCCGCCGGGATCATCGCGTCGGCGGCGCGGGTGGGAGCGACGCACCCCTTGCACGCCGTGTGCCAGTCGGCAGGCCACCTCGGCGTTCTCGGCAAGTCGCTGCACCGCCGAGCGTTGAGCGGTGGCAGGTCACGTGTGCTGGTGCGGCGTCGGCACGATGGCGTGCGGAACTCTGAGCAGAAGTGCGTGGAGGCCGACAGACGAGTAGAATATGCTGTGAGATGACCGCCGGCTCGACCGAAGAGACCTTCGGACCGCTGCTGAACGTCCTCGCACAGAGCCTCGATGTACAGGAGGTCTTTGCCCGGATCTCCGCGCTGGCCCGCCAAACCGTCCCGCACGATTGCCTCCTATTCGGGCTGGTGTCTGAGGGCGGCGAGTGCTACCGCGTCGTGGCCGTTTCCCAAGACGACCAACGGGCTGCGCTTCTAGGGACTACGTTCGCGCCGCCGTCACCCGGGTTGGCCCAGGAAGGCTTCGCGATCTTTCGCAACCTCCGGATGCTGCCGGGGAAGACCACGGGGCTCGAGGGACTCGTGCGCACGGCTTCGAGCGGCGCGGACGTGCCGTTCCAGTGGCACCCCGGTCCGCCCTGGGTCCCGATGGGCTACCCGTCGTGGCTGCGGTTGACCGTGCGCTTGCGTGGGGACGTGCTGGGCTTTCTGAACTTCCTCTCCCGCGCGCCGGATCCCTTCACGGAAGCTGACGTGCCACCGGGGCGGCGGATCGCCGACCTGGTGGCCTTGGCGTTCGCGCACGAGCGCTTGGCGGAGGAAGAGCACCAGCGGGTCGCAGCGCAGGAGCGAGCGGCGCGCCTCGACGCGCGGGTTGCAAGCCTCACGGCGGAGCTTGAGGCCGAGGGCCGCCACGCGCCGGTCGGCTCCTCTAAACAATGGCGCGACGTGCTGGGTCAAGCCGCCAAGGTGGCCGGCGCCGAAACGACCGTGCTCCTGACGGGTGAGTCGGGGACGGGTAAAGAGGTGGTTGCGCACCTGATCCACCGGGGGTCACGGCGCGCGGAGGGACCGTTCGTGGCGTTGAACTGCGCGGCGCTCCCCGAGGCGTTGCTCGAGTCGGAGCTGTTCGGCTACGAGAAGGGCGCCTTCACCGGGGCCGTGTCGGCGCGGGGGGGGCGGCTCGAGCAGGCGGCCGGTGGGACGCTGTTTCTCGACGAAGTGGGCGAGATGAGTCCGGCGGTGCAGGCGAAGGTCCTGCGGGTGCTCCAGGAGCGGGAATTTCAGCGCCTCGGGGGCACGCGGATGCTCAAGGCCGACGTACGCGTCATCGCCGCCACGAACCGGGACCTGAAGGTGGCGATGACGCAGGGCGCGTTTCGGGAGGATCTCTACTACCGGCTGCACGTGTTCGCGATCCACCTGCCGCCGCTGCGGGAGCGCCGGGAGGACATCCTGCCGCTGCTCGAGCACTTCGTGCAGGAGCTGGGGCCGGTGGTGATCGGACGGCCGGCCGCGGGGATCTCGCGCGAGGCGCGCGCGCATTTCCTGGCCTACGCGTGGCCGGGGAACGTCCGCGAGCTGCGCAACGCGGTGGAGCGGGCGCTGATTCTCTGTGAGGGGGGCCTCATCAACCCCGAGCATCTGCCCTGGTACGCCGAGTCGGCGAAGCGCGCGCCCCCCGCGCCCCCCGCGCCCCCCGCGCGCCCCCTGTCCCCGGCCGCCCCCGTCCCCCTGGCCGTCAACCCGGCAGGCGGAGACTTCCCGGCGCACGGGGTGGACCTCGAGGCGATCGAGCGCACGCTCATCGAGGGCGCGCTCAAACAGGCCGGCCAGAACAAGTCCAAGGCGGCCAAGCTGCTCGGTCTGAGCCGGGGCAAGCTCTACACGCGCATGGAGCGCTTTGGGCTCGCGTAGACCGTCAGCGCCGCGCGCTGCGTCGCACGTTCTCCGACAAGACGATGGCGAGCAGCACAAACAGGACGGGCCCGCGCCACGCCTCGCGCAGGCCGAGCGCCGGCAGGGCCCACGCCGCGATCACGACGCACACGAGGATGCCGAGCGTCAGGCTCGCGTCCTCGACAAACAGTCCCCACAGCTCACGCAGAGCCGTTGCAACCGCGGTCACGGATGCCTCCCGGGTGGACCGCTCATGCGGGCCGACGCGACCGTCGGACGGCCGCGACGGCAAGGAGCGCAATCACGCTGAAGCCCCCGGCGAGGGCGAGGAGCGCCAGGTCCTCACCGGGCCATGGGTACCGCAGCCCCTCGCCGATCCAGAAGACCCCGAACGCGGAGAGTAGAACGCCCACGGCGAACTTGAGCGTGTTCTCCGGCACACGGGCGAGCGGCCGGCGGAGTCCCAAACCCGCGAGGATGACGAGCGATCCGGCCAGTGTGGCGCCCAACGCGGCCGGCGCCAGGAGTCCGCCCGCACCCGTGGCGATCACGATGAAGATGACCTCTAGCCCCTCCAGGGTGACTCCCTTGAAGGACGTCGCTAGCGCGACACCATCCAACCGAGCGCGCAAGCGAGGCGTTCCGCCTCCATCGCGCGCCAGCGCCGCCGTCTCCTTCGCATAGATGGCGGCCTCGTCGTGGAGGCCGATCACACCCCCTTCCGGAGCCACCGCATGCCGAAGAGGACGAGCAGGACGCCGACCACGAGCTGCAAGGACGTGAGGGGGATCCGCTGCAAGGCCGGGCCGACCGCCAGAGTGAGCACCGTGAGGAACAGTGCTCCGGCGCCGGCGCCGACGATGGCCGAACGCCATCCACGGGTCGTCCCCACGGCGAGCACGATCGTGAGCGCCTCCACGAACTCTACGAGCGACGCGAGGAAGGCGGCGAGGATGACGGTGCCAACGTGTGCCCAGCTCATCGCACCTATCCGCGCCTCACCGAGCCCGCCTGATCAATGGGTGCGCGTGAGATGGCCCGATCGTGGCGGCACGCATGCGCTTGGTCATTCTCCCGTCACTGCCAGCGTGCCGTTGTGCACGCGGTTCCCGGGCTGGTGGTCCGGCGTTGGCAGGGAGGGCCGGTCTGCGAGCCGCAGTTGCCGTTGGGCCCGATCGCGGCTGATCCACACGATGCTGTCGCCGCACATGATCGCGTCCACCGGATAGGGCTGGCGCGCGAACGACTCGGCGTCCGAGCTCGCAACCTCCGTGCCGGGGAAGTAATAGAAGCAGCGCTCGCCTCCCGGATGGCTGTGGATCATCCCCACCGTGCCCGCCCAGCCCGACTCTTCGCACGTTTGCCGCGGCACCACGTGGGTCCGGGTTGAGTGGGCCGGATCTATGTCTGCGGGGGCGACGCGCCGCACGTACACCACCGACCCGCGGACTTCGCCGATCATGCAGCCCATGAACTCGGTGGACAACGCGCCATACAGGAACGCGAGATAGCGCCGCGCCTGATCCGAAACGACCAGCGCGCGCGTCGTCTTGGACGCTGCGGTCGCAACGCCGGCGACCCCGAGGTGCTGCACGAGCAGGGCCATCACGCCCGCCGTCGCGAGCGCGGCGCGGAGGCGCAAGGCCTTCACGGGCATGGTGCTCATGGCCCTGTCCCATTCGCACGCCGCGTGCCATACGTCCGGCGGCGGAATCGCGGACCGCTGCCCCGAGTCGGTGCTCAACGCCAGGCAGAACTGGCGAGATGTCGACAGGTGGTCGGGACCGCATGAGTCGCTCTCTTCCGGCGTTCGATGCCCGGTGATAGAATCACCGCGACGTCGGACCGGGATTCCTGATCGCGGGGACTGCTGGCGGTGGAACGCAGGAGTATGTCGGAGCCCAGGCTCCTCTGGCGGCGCAACAAGCCGTCGATTCGCAACTACACCGTTGCGGTACTGTCAACCGCCGCTGCCCTCGGCATCGCGCGGTGGCCGGAGGTCCACTTGGAGAGCGCTCCCGTGTCCTTGTTTCTATGCGCCGTCATGCTCAGCGCATGGCTTGGAGGCGTGGGGCCGGGCTTGCTCGCGACGGTGCTCTCCGCAGCGGCGTTCGCGTATCACTTCGTGAGTCCCATCCATTCGCTGGCCGTGGACAGTGAGCAGATGCCGCGCTTTGTCGTCTTTGTGCTGGCAGCCGTCCTGGTCGGCTCACTGAGCGCCGCGCAACGCAGCAGCATGCAATCGCTCCGGAAGGCAGAGGAGGCGCTGCGCGAGACGCAGGCAGAACTCGCTCACGTCACACGGGTCATGACGATGGGCGAGCTGGCGGCCTCCATCGCCCACGAAGTCAACCAGCCGCTCGCCGGGGTCGTGCTCAACGGCAACGCCTGCCTCCGCTGGCTGGCGGGTGAATCGCCCAATCTCGCCGAGGCCCGCGAGGCCGCGCAGCGGATAATCCGCGATGGCACGCGCGCGAGCGACATCATCTCGCGGGTTCGCGCCCTTGCGAAGAAGACGGTCACGGAAAGCGAGCGCGTGGACATGAACGAGGCCATTCGGGAGGTGCTTGCTCTCGCCCAGGCCGAAGCGCGGAGGAACAAGGCGGCCATACGGACGGAGTTGGCCGGCGATCTCCCGCCGGTGCGCGGCGACCGCGTGCAGCTCCAGCAGGTGGTGCTCAACCTGGTCATAAACGGGATCGAGGCCATGAGCACGGTGCAGGACCGCCCGCGCGAGCTGGTGATCCGAACGCAAACGGGCGAAGCCCATCAGGTGCGCGTGACGGTACAGGACTCCGGCATCGGTCTCGACCGGCAAACCCTGGAACGAATCTTCGATGCGTTCTACACCACCAAGCCCGAAGGCCTGGGAATGGGGTTGTCGATCAGCCGCTCCATTGTCGAGAATCACGCCGGGCGGTTATCGGTCGTCGCGCACGACGGTCCCGGCACCACCTTTCAGTTCGCGCTCCCGACATACCACTAGGATCGTTCATGCCAAAGCCCACAGCCGCCGTCTGTATCGTGGATGACGACGCGTCGGTGCGGGAGGCCTTGGCGGGCTTGCTTCGGTCGGCGGGGTTCGGGGTTGAGAGCTTTGCTTCGGCTCAGGAGTTCTTGGCCCGCCCGCCGTCGGATCTGCCGGGCTGTCTGGTCCTGGACGTAAGGCTGCCGGACCTGGGCGGGCTCGACCTGCAGCAGCGCATGGCCGAGCTGAAGATGGAGATGCCCATCGTGTTCATTACGGGCCATGGCGACGTGGCGACGTCGGTGCGGGCGATGAAAGCGGGAGCGGTCGAGTTCCTCACGAAGCCGTTCGGTGAGCGGGATCTCCTCGACGCCATCCGGCAGGCCATCGATCGCGATCAGGTCGGCCGTCGGCTGCACGCCGAGCTGTCGGAGCTGCGCCAGCGGTACGCCTCCCTGACGCCGCGTGAGCGCGATGTGCTGGAGCGGGTGATTTCCGGACTGCTGAACAAGCAGATCGCCGCCGAGCTGGGGACGAGGGAAATTACCGTCAAGGTTCATCGGGGCCGGGTGATGCAAAAGATGCGGGCCGCGTCGTTGGCGGACCTGGTGAGAATGGCTGAGCGGCTGCGCATTCGGTACGCCAAGCCATGAGGGTCGTGAACTATACCAAGGTCTAATACCCCGCTTGCCCGCCCCGTGGAATCTTGCGTCATGACTCGTTGTCCTCTTATCGCCGTCGTCGATGATGATGATTCCGTCCGCGAGTCCCTGCGCGGCCTGTTCAGGTCGGTCGGATTCGCCGCGCAGGGATTCGCCTCGGCCGCCGCCTTCCTGCAATCCAATGATCTCCCGAGAACCGACTGCGTGATACTCGACGTGCGCATGCCCGGGATGGGCGGCCTCGAGCTGCAGCGCCGGCTGGTCGCCAGTCATCCGGAAATGCCGGTCATCTTCATGACGGCGCATGACGACGCCCCGACGCGCTGCCTAGCATTGAGCGGCGGAGCGGTGGACTATCTCATCAAACCCTTCAGTGAGGAAGCGCTCCTGGACGCGGTCCGGGCGGCGCTCGGCTCTAAATGATCGCAAACCGAGGGGACATGCGTCGTCCTGTCTGCATCGTGGATGATGATGCGTCCGTGCGCGAAGCCGTGGGAAGTTTGCTTCGGTCCGCGGGGCTGACGGTGGAGACCTTTGGGTCGGCGCGGGAGTTCTTGGCCAGCCCGCGGCGCGATGCGCCGAGCTGTTTGGTCCTCGACGTGGAGCTGCCCGGGCAGAGCGGCCTCGATCTGCAGCAGGAGCTCATCAAGGGAAATGTGCGGGTCCCGATCATCTTTCTCACCGGTCGCGGCGACATTCCGATGTCCGTGCGGGCAATTAGAGCCGGGGCGCTGGACTTTCTGACCAAGCCCGTAGACGTCGACCAGCTGCTCGGTGCGATCGAGAAGGGCATCGCGCAGGACCACGGCGCACTGCAGTCTGGCGGGGTCATCGGGACGTCGCAATCCTGGCGCGATGTGTTGGCGCAAGCGGCGAAGGTGGCCCCGACAGAGACGACTACGCTCCTGAGCGGGGAGTCGGGAACGGGCAAGGAGGTC
>QHVD01000254.1 GCA_003222235.1 Gemmatimonadota bacterium
CGCCAGCACCGTCCCCGGTTCCCGAACGCGGGCGAGCGACGCCGCGATCGGCCGCGCGAGCGAGGCGGCGGACCGGTCCTCCCCGACCGCGCGGAGCAGCCGGCCGCTCACGAGCGGAATCGCCGCCACCGCGATCGCATACCCGAGAATCCCGACCTGCAGTCGCCGGCCCAGCACGCCGAGCGTCACGAGCGCGGCGGAAGCGAGTAGTATGACGCCCAGGGCGAGCGCTGTCGGCGGGATCGCCGCCTTCTCTTCCGGCGTGAGGTCGAGCGGCGCCGGCATCCAACGCGTGAGGGCGATGAGCGCGACGCCGAGCGCGACCCCCGCGGCCGCATAGGCCCGCCACCCGGCCTGAAGGCCGCCCGCGACGATGTTCCGCGCCGCGGCGAGCGCGAACACGGGCATGAGCGGCAGCAGGTACTGTGGCAATTTCGACTGGTTCACCGTCAAGAACAGCAGCGGCACGATCACCCAGCTTGCGAACAGCAGTGGCTCCCGGGCGTGCGGAGCCCGCCGCGCATCCCAGAGGGCGCGGCACTGCCTCACCCGCGCCAGCGCCGGCACAATCCAGGGAAACGCGGCGACCGGCAGGATCGGCAGGTAGTACCAGAAAGGGGCGGTGCGGTGGAAACTCCGTGTCGTCACGCGCTCGAGCGTTTCCCGGACGAAGACGTAATGGGGGAACTCCGGGATCTGGATGCTCACGGCGATGAACCAGGGCAGCGCAATCAGGAGGAACACGCCGAGCCCGCGCCCGGGGAAGAGTCGACGCGGTGACGTACCCGTGGCGAGGGCGTAGGGAACGAGCGCCAGCAGCGGGATCGCGACTGCAATCGGGCCCTTCGTCAGCGCGCCGACACCCATGGCCGCCCACGCGGGCGTAGGACGCTCCGCGAAGAACCAGAGAATCGCGGCCGTCGTGCATAGGGTGAGCGTGCTGTCGAAGATCGCGGTGCGCGCGTACACGAGAGGCAGCACCATTGTGGCGTAGGCGAGGCCGGCGAGCCAGCCCGCATCCGCCCCCCAGCGGCGGCGCGCGAATCCCGCGAGCAGGACGATCGTCGCGAGCGTTGCAACGTAGGCCGGGAGCCGCGCTGCGCTCTCGGTGGGCCCCAGCACCTCCATCAGCGCGGCGGATGCGGCGAAGTAGACGATCGGTTTGTCGAGATAGGGCAGCCCGTCGAGGTGTGGCACGAGGTACTGGTTCGAGCGCGCCATCTCCCGCGCGACTTCGGCGTTGCGGCCTTCGTCGGGATCGAGCAGCGGGTAGCCGCTCAAGTTCCAGCCCAGCGCGACCGCCGTGAGGAGCAGGAGAAGCGGGAGTCCGGCGTAGTGGTAAGAGCCGTTAACCGACGCTACGACGCTACGTTGTGATTGCGTCGCTGTGATCATCCGGGCGCTCGGGGGTGAAGCGATCTCTCACAACTTGGCGTCGTAGCGTCGTATACGGCTCAATGCCCGCCGGGCGGCTGGGCCGGGAGCTGGGATACCGTCACGGGCACGGACGCCTTCTTCTCGCCGTCCACCGTGATCTCGAAGCGATACGGTCCCGAATGAGGAAACGGGACGTCGAATACGAGGATCGCGCCTGCCTCGATCTCCGTGACGCCCGCGGGCGGCTCGGCGAACGTGACGTTGCCATTGCCGCCCAGAATCTCCGCGTCTTGCTCGTCGAGGAGTCGGATCTGCACGGTGTGCTCGCCCACTTCGGTGCGCCTCCCCTTGAGCCGCAGCACCAGATGCAACCGCGGGTGCGTGGCCGGGAACTGCTGCACCCAGATGTGCTGGAAGATCCCGAGCACCGAGAGCTTTCCAGCCTGATCCACCAGCGCGTAATCGGCGATGACGGCAAAGTCCAATATCATAGTTGCAAGCCGCAAGCCTTGCGGCCTACGGCTTTCGGTTGATATGAATCCACGCGCGCGTCCTCTCCCACTCGAGCTTGAGCACGCCGCCCGGGTCTCGTGGCTCGATCGCAATCGTGAGCTGCTCCACGGGCTGGGCGGGCCGCTCGACCTGCATATCGAGGCGGGCGAGGTCGTATTTCGCGTCGTAGTCCGTGCCCCACTGCCCCGTGTTCCGGTTGACGATGAGGGTCCACCCCGACGGCGCCGGGATCGTCCAGAGGCTGTACTGCCCTGCCGGGATCGTCGCGCCGCCCATGATCAGGTCGGCACTGGTTTCGAGGGTCGTGGCTGCATTGGCACCGGTGCGCCAGACCCCGTTCCACGGCACTACGCTCCCGAAGATTACCCGCCCGCGCATCGAGGGGCGGCTGTAGCGCACGGCGGTAGCGCACGGCGAGCGCCGCCCCCGCGATCGTAGTCTTCACCGAGTCCGCCGGGGAGAGCGCGCCCAGCGGGCGGGCGGCGAAGGTCCGGCCCAGCGTCGCGAGGTCGAGCGACGGCACGCGCTCGACCGTCACCTGCATGGTAGAGCCGATGCCGCTCAGGCCGAGCAGGGTGCCCCGGTCGTCTACGCGCATGCGCAGCGGACCGATGGGGCCGAGCGTGATGGTCATGGAGTCGCGGCCGAGCCGGTTCACGGTGACATCCCACGGCTCGGTGGCGCCGACCGGAAGCACGACAGTCGTGTACCAGTCGCCGCCCGCGGCGCGGGCCCGGCGGGCGAGGAGCTCGACGAGCGCCGCCGATTGGCCGAGGTAGGGTGCGGCGTGCATCGACACCTTGATCCGGCGGGTGACCGTGCTGTCGCCCCCTTCGGTGGTGGCGATCGCGCTGTCGCCGCGGAACTCGATGGTGGCTTTCTGCTCCGTCGGCTTTGGATCGGATACGTTGTGTGTCGCGAGCTCGAAGCGCTGCACTGCGCCGGCCGGCCCGAGGGTCGCAGTGTAGATGCGGTGCTGCGTGCGCGGGGTCCGGATCACCTGCTCGCCCTGGAGCCGCTCGGCGGTGAGCGTGTACTGCTCGATCGCCACCGTGTCGTTCCCGAGACGCACGACGAACGCGCCGGACTGGGCCGCGAGAGCGGCGGGTGAGAGGACGCCAAGCGTGACACAGAGAAGGACGCTGCGGATCATCGCTCATTTCCTCGTGAAGGGAATCGAAACTCGCGTGTTTTCCCATTCCATTTTCAGCACGCCGCTCCCACCCCCGCCATCGCCGCCGCCGCGCGCGGCGCCGGCGCCACCCCCGCCCTGCAGCTCGATGGAGATGGTGAATACCTCGACCGGCTGCGGAAGCTGCTCGACCGTGAGGTCGAGCCGCACCAAGTCCGAATCGGCCGAGTAGGTCGTGCCCCACAGTGGGGGCCGCGTGGGGAGGGTGCACGTCGCCCCTTCGCACGGCGCCTTGGTCTGCGTGTTGATGATGAGCTTCCAACCCGTGGGCGTGGGTAGCGTCCACAAGGTGTAGCTGCCCTTGGGAATCGTCCTTCCGCCCATCACGAGGTCGGCCGATGTGGTGAGCCGGGTCGCGGCATTAGCCCCGGTGCGCCACACCTCGTTCCAGGGCACCAGGCCGCCGAAGATCTTGCGGCCGCGCCTAGCCGGGCGACTGTAGTCTATCACGATTGCGGCGCCGACCAGGTCCGCGCGCACGGAGTCCGCGGGTGACAGCGCGCCGAGCGGGCGGCGGGCAAAGGCGGCTCGGAGCCGCGCGAAATCGAGCCTGGGCACGCGCGCGACGGTCACCTTCTGCGTGGTGAGCCGACCATCGGCGCGCAGGATGCGGCCCGCGGCGTCCACATCCATCAGGGTAGGCGCCTGGTCGCCGAATCCCACGGTCATCGAGTCGGGGCTCGGGAAGGTAACGGTCAGCGTGAACGGGAGGCTTGCTCCAAACCAGATTGCCGGCACCTCCACGCTGGCGCCGCCGAGGGCGTGCGCGCGCCGTCCGATCTGCTCGTACAGGCCGTAGCAGAAGTTCAGGAAGGGCATCGCGCCGCCCGGGGTCACGACGGTCGCGCGCCGCGTCTCCCCGCCCCGTGTGACTTCGAAGAAGGTCTCCTCCGTCGTAAACGTCGCCACGCCGTGCATCGCTGGAGGGTCCTTTGCGCCGCCCGCCGCCCGAGTGTCGAACTCGAGGCGCGCCACGGAGCCGTCCGGCCGGAGCATCGCGACGAGGCGCCGGGTGGTCACGGGTGAGCGGTCGCGGAGGACCATGTCGTCCCGGAGCTCATCTCGGCTCCGCGTATAGCGCTCCACGGCAATCGTGTCCGTGCCAAGCGTGATGACGAACGCGCCGCTGTCCGCCGCCTGCGCGAGCAGGGCGGCGGGCGCTGTGAGGAGGAGGAACAGGACCGGGAGTCGGGCCATCGTGTGCCTGGTCACGTGACCCGAATCGACTTGACTTCGTCGTTCTGCGCAATCTTCAGGACGACGTCCATCCCCTTCGTGACCTGTCCAAAGACGGTATGGACCCGGTCGAGGTGCGGTTGGGGCGAGTGGCAGATGAAGAACTGGCTCCCGCCCGTGTCCTTGCCCGCGTGGGCCATGGAGAGCGTCCCCGCCGCGTGCTTGTGGACGTTCTTCTCCGTCTCGCACTTGATCGTATAGCCGGGGCCGCCCGTGCCGACCCGTCCCCCGCCCCCCTTGGAATAGGGGTCGCCCCCCTGGATCATGAAGTTCGGGATCACCCGGTGGAACCGGGTCCCGTCATAGAAGCCTGCGTTCGCGAGCTTCGCGAAATTGGCCACCGTATTCGGCACCTCGTCAGTGAACAACTCGGCCTCAATGGTGCCCTTCACTGTCTCGAAGATCGCCTTCTTGTTGGGCATTGAGTTCTCCAGCGAGAGGTCTTCTTCCGCCTGCGCGACGCTTTTCATGCCTACAATCACGACCGCGACCGCCTCGTTGTCCAGCACGAACTTGAGCGCGGCCTGCGCCGCGGTTCGGATGTCCCCGATCAACCAGCGCCGAAGCCGATCTGCGAACCTTGAGCCCCGTGCGGCCGAGGACGCGAGTGTTCACCGCAGCAGGTTCGCGAGTGCCTCGGGTGTCGCGACGGGGAGGGAGCACGTCGTGCCGACGCACACCGTTGCCGCGGGTTGATCGGCGCTCCTGCGAATCACGATCTTCCGGGGCCGGTAGGCCTGCAGCGCGACGAGATGCATCGCGCAGGCCGCGCCCCCCTCGCCGCGCGGGCCGGAGACCTCGACGCGTGTCGCGGGGTTCAGCGCCCAATCCAGGGCGCGGAGCAGGGTGGCTGCGTGGAGGCCGAGCTGCGCCGCGGCGCCCGCGAACGTCGCGAGCTGGCGGTCCAGCAGGCGGCGGAACTCGCGGTCCTCGGTGAGGGCCGAGAGACGCGCGAGCACCAGCGCCGCCACACCGTTCCCCGACGGCGTGGGCGCGTCCTGCGCGGGCTTCGCAGGTGTCGCGAGATAGGCCGCGCCCGGGCGGTCGCGCGCCAGGTCGAAGAAGCCGCCGGCCTGCTCGTCCCAGTGCGCCCGCACGCAGTGGCGCGCCACGGCGATGGCGCGCACGAGCCACGCCTCGTCGCCCTTGGCCTCGTAGGCATCGAGAAACGCCGCGGCGGCATGGATGTTGTCCTCGAGCAGTCCGCGCGGCTCTGCCCGGCCGATGACGTGCGCCATGCCACGACCGTCGTCCCAGGCCTCAGCCCAGATCCGGCTCAGCACCTTCAAGGCGAGCGTGTTGCATTCGGGGCGGTCGAGCACCGCGCCGGCATGCAGGAACGCCGAGGCCATCATTGCATTCCAGTTGACGTACGCGGTCGCGTCGACGAAGGGCGCTTTGCGACGGTCGCGCGCCACCTTGAGCTGCTTCAGCGCATCCTTCAGGACCGGCCATTCGTCGTCGCCCGCGGGGTCCCGCTTCCACCACAGCACGTTCTTTTCGTGGTCGTGGTGCATCTCACCCGGCACCTCCACGTCGAACACCCGCCGAATCACGTCGAACGCGTGGTCATCGCTCAACGCGGCTCGAATTTCGCCGGGCGTCCAGGTCCAATAGTCGCCGTCGTCGCCGAACGCGAGGTCCGCGTCCTGGGAGGTGAAGAAGACACCTCGCTCGCCGTCCGACAGCACCTCGAGCACCCAGTTCACGATCCCCGCCGCGACTTCCTTGAACAGCGGTGTGCCGAGCGCGGCGTACGCATTCAGGTATGAGCGCAACAGCTCAGAGTTGTCGTACGCCATCTTCTCGAAGTGGGGCAGGATCCAGCGCTCGTCCACCGAATAGCGATGGAACCCGCCGCCCACGTGGTCTCGGATCCCGCCCTTCGCCATGCCCGTGAGCGTCTTCTCGACGACCTCGCGCGTCCAGTCCTCGCGCGCGTCGTGCCAGCGGGCGAGCAGGAAGTCGACGGCCGCGGGGTGGGGGAACTTCGGCGCATCGCCGAAGCCGCCGTAGCGGACATCGAACAAGCCGGCCATCTGGGCGGCCGCCGCGTCGAGGATCGCGGGCGTCACTTGCCCGCCCTTCGCCTCGTCGAGCGATTCCGTGACGTGCCGGCGGATCGCCTGGGCGCTCTTCGCGACCCGGGCGCGATCGCTCCGGTGCAGCTCCGCCACCTGTTTCAGGACCGAGATGAACCCGGGGCGGCCGTAGTGGTTGTCCTCGGGTGGGAAGTAGGTGCCGCCGAAGAAGACCTCGCCGTCCGGCGTGAGAAATGCCGTGAGCGGCCAGCCGCCCTGCCCGGTCAGCGCCTGGACGGCACGCTGATAGCGGGCATCCACGTCGGGACGCTCGTCGCGGTCCACCTTGATGCAGATGAAGTCGCGGTTCAGGATCTCCGCCACCTCCGGATCCTCGTACGACTCGCCGTCCATCACATGGCACCAGTGGCACCACACCGCGCCGATGTCGAGGAGGATCGGCTTCTCTTCGGCCCGCGCCTGGGCGAACGCCGCCTCGCCCCAGGGACGCCAGTGCACCGGCTGATGGGCGGCGGACTTGAGGTAGGCGGAGGGCTCGGACGCGAGCAAGTTGGCCATGGGGTTGAATGTACCCGGAATTTCGAACCCCGGGCTTTAAACCCCGGGCTTTCGCCCGGGGTCAGTGGGGCATCACCTGGCCCCGGGATCCCCTGACCCGGGGATCCCTGACCCCGGGCGCGAGCCCGGGGACGACGGTCTCACACCCGCGAGCTCGGGCACCACCGATTGACCACGCACTCCTCGCACTTCGGGCGCCGTGCGATGCAGACGCGGCGCCCATGCAGGATGAGGGTGTGCGAGAACCAGGTCCACTTGTCGCGCGGCACCAACGCCATCAGGTCGCGCTCGATCTTCTCCGGTGTTTTCTCTTTCGTGAGACCGAGCAGCGTCGCCAGGCGCTGCACGTGCGTGTCCACCACGACCCCTTCACTCTTCCCGAACCAGGTGCCCAGCACCACGTTCGCGGTCTTGCGCCCCACCCCGGGGAGCTGGACCAGCTCCTCCATGGTATCCGGCACCTTGCCCCCGTGGCGCTCCAAGAGCGCCTGCGCCATCCCGATGATCGATTTCGTCTTGTTGCGGAAGAACCCGGTGCTGTGAATATCCTGCTCGAAGACCTCGGGATTCGCCGCGGCGTAGTCCTGCGCCGTCTTGTACTTCGCGAACAACGAAGGGGTGACGATGTTGACCCGAGCGTCCGTGGACTGAGCCGAGAGGATCGTCGCGACGAGCAGCTCGAGCGGGTTCGTGTGGTGGAGCGCGCACACGGCGTCGGGGTAGGCCCGCTCGAGGCGGGCGATGATCTTGCGGACGCGCGCCCTGGTTTCGGCGGGCGTCTCGCCCCGACGCAGGGCCCGAGCCTTCCGCTTCGTTGGTACCATCGTCACCACACGCAGGGCACATCCCCGATCAACATTGCCACGCTGATGAACCAGGGCTGCTCCGTGGCGGGTGGAACCTACTCCGCGCGCACTCGGTCTTCAACTTTCGGACGACGCGGACCGTCATCCCTTCGGCAGAAAAGAGTCGAGCACCCGTACGAAGTCCTCCGTCGCCTCGACGTGCGGCGCGTGCCCAGTGGCGAGCTCGACCACCCCCGTGTCGAGCGACGCCGCGAGCTCCCGCGCCGACTCGATCGGCATCGGATCGTAGATGCCCGCCACGACAAGGCTACGGGGGGCTTTTCCTTTGGGGAAGGTCCTGCGGATCCGCTCCCGCACGTCGTAGTCGCCCAGGCTCTCCCATACCGCCTCCTGGGTCCGGGCGGTGACCCGGAACGGTGTCATCTCGCGGGCGCGGCTCGGGTCGTGGAAATAGCCCGCCACCGATAGCGCGAACGCAAGCCGACGATACCTTTCGGGGTCGCTGCGTGCGAGCCCCGACGCGGTCAGCTCGCGGCGAGCCCGGCCGATCCACGGCTCCGCCATGCGAGAGGTGAAGCGGCGCTCGAATTCGCGGCGCCACTGAGCCGTGGCCGGAGCGGGGCAGACGAGCGCCAGGCGCTCGACCTGCGTGGGGCGCTCGAGGGCGTACAGGACCGCGAGCAGAGCGCCCCAGGAATAGCCGAGCAGCGCGAGCCGGTCCGTCCCCAAATGGCGCCGCAGCGCTTCGAGATCGGCAACATGCTCGCGCCAGCCGACGAGCGTATCGCGTGCGACGGGTGACCTGCCGCCACCGCGTTGGTCATAATAGAGCAGCGCCCGGCCCCCGCGGGCCCCCCGGCTCCCCCCGTCCCCGGCGAGCCGGTCGTACTGGGGGAGGAGGTAGTCGTGATGGGCTCCCGGCCCGCCGTGCAGCACCACGACCGGAGGCCCGTCGCCTACACGCCGGGTGTAGAGGCGCACGCCGTTCACATCGACCATCTGGTCGGTCGCGTTCGTCGGGCCGGGCGGGCTCACGGCCTCTCAAGTTAAACCTGTCGCGCGGCTCGGGATCGCATGGCGCTAAAGCCGCTTCGCTTGCCGCTCGCCCTGACGCCGCCGCCGCTGCGGCGCCTCGGGCTCGCCGACGTCGTGATGCTCTGCCTGCTCGGCGGCGCCATCGCCACGGTGGTCGCGTTCGCCCGCGAGTTCCAGGCGCCGTTCCTGCAGGCGGTCAGGATCGACCTGCGCCCGGTCGCGCTCCCGAAGTACACGCTCTTCTCCCTCTCGCGCGGCGTGATCGCGCTGCTGATCTCTTATGTGTTCGCGCTGGGCTTCGGCTGGACGGCGGCAAAGTCCCGCGCCGCCGAACGGCTCCTGTTGCCGCTGCTCGACATCCTCCAGAGCATCCCCGTGCTCGGCTTCCTGCCAGGCCTCGTGCTGGGTCTGATGTCGTTGTTCCCAGCCCGCAACGTGGGGCTCGAGCTCGCCGCGATCCTCATGATCTTCACGGCTCAGGCGTGGAACCTCGCCCTCTCCTTCTATAACTCCCTCAAGAGCCTCCCCGAGCCGCTACGCGACGCGTCCCGAATGGCGGGGTGGGGGTCATCCCGTACGTTCTGGCGTCTCGAGTTGCCCGCCGCCGCGCAGGGGCTCGTGTGGAACGGCATGCTATCGATGGCGGGGGGGTGGTTCTTCCTGATGGTCAACGAGGCCTTTCGGCTCGGGGACCGCGACTACCGGCTGCCGGGAATCGGTTCGTACATGAGCGTCGCCCTGGATCGCGGGAACGCGCAGGCGGTGGGGCTCGCCATCGTCGCGATGGTCGTGATGATCGTGTCCGTGGACCAACTCCTGTGGCGCCCGCTCGTCGTGTGGGTGGAAAAGTTCCGCCTCGACGACACCGCCGGCGAGCTGGTGCCGGGCTCCTGGGTGCTCGAGTTCCTACGCCGGGCGCGGCTCCCGCGGCGTGCGGCGGCGCTGCAGCGCCGCGCCTACCGCACGGCGGTGCGCGCGACACAGCCCCTGCAGCGCCCGTTCCGCGCCGCCCGGCCCCTGGTGGTCAACGGTCCGCGGCTGGCGTTCGGGAACCCGGTCGCACGCAAGCTGGGCGTCGCAGCCCTGGTGGCAGGTCTGGCGGTCGCCGCCGGGCTCGGCGTATGGCACCTCTCCTTGTTGCTGCGTCAACTGGGGCGGTCGGATTGGGCGACGCTCGCCTCCTCGGCCGGCCTCACGTTCGTTCGGGTGATGGGGGCGGTCGCTCTCGCCACCGCGTGGGCTCTGCCCGCGGGTGTGGTGATCGGGCGGTCGCCGCGGCTGGCGCAATTGATGCAACCTGTCATCCAGGTCGTCGCCTCCTTTCCCGCGCCTATGCTATTCCCGCTCGTGGTCATCGCGTTGGAGCGGGTCGGCCTCCGGCTCGGGGTGGGCGCGGTGGTGCTGATGGTGCTGTCGGGGCAATGGTACATCCTGTTCAACGTGATCTCGGCCGTCGCCGCAATCCCGGAGCAGTTGAAGGAGGCGGTCACGGTGTTCCGGCTCTCGAGCCTGGCGCGCTGGCGCAGCCTGTACCTCCCCGCCGCCTTCCCGGCGCTTGCGACGGGCTGGGTCACGGCCGCCGGGGGCGCGTGGAACGGCTCGATCGTCGCGGAATACATGGAAGTCGGCGGGGCGTTGCGAACGACCCGGGGCCTGGGAAGCCTGATCAGCGAGGCCACGGCGCACGCAAACTTCGCGCTGCTCGCGGGAGGCATCACCATTATGAGCGTGATCGTGGTGGGCTGGAACCGGCTCGTTTGGCGCCCGCTGGGGAGCTGGGCCCAGACGCGGTTCCAAGTGGGGCAGTGACGCCGGGCGGGGTGCTGCTCGAAGCGCGGCACGTGACGCAGCGGTTCCGGCTGCCGAACGGCCAGGTGCTCGAGGCGCTGCGCGACGTGTCGCTCGCCGTGCGGGAGCATGAGGTGGTGGCGCTGGTGGGTCCGTCGGGGTGCGGCAAGAGCACGCTGCTGCGCCTTTTGGCGGGGCTGACGCGGCCGGCCGACGGGCAGCTGCTCTATCGCGGGCAGCCGCTCGACGGCGTCCTCGGCGCGGCGGCGATGGTATTCCAATCGTTCGCCCTGTTGCCGTGGCTGACGGTGGCGGAAAACGTGGCGATGGGGCTCGAGACCCGCGGGGTGAACGGCGCAGCGCGCCGCGACGCGGTCGCCCGGGCGATTAACCTGGTCGGACTGGACGGCTTCGAGCAGGCGTATCCGAAGGAGCTCTCGGGCGGGATGAAGCAGCGCGTGGGCTTTGCGCGGGCGCTGGCCGTCGCGCCCGAGATCTTGCTGATGGATGAACCGTTCGGCGCGCTCGATCCCCTCACGGCCGAGAACCTGCGCAGCCAGGCGGTGAGCCTGTGGCGCGATCCCGCGACCGGGGTCAACACGATGGTGATCGTCACGCACAGCGTCGAAGAGGCCGTGTTTCTCGCCGGTCGCATCGTGGTGTTCGGGTCGAACCCGGGGCACGTGCGCGAAGAGCTCATCAATCAACTCCCCTATCCGCGCAAGGAGCGGAGCCCCCAGTTCGAGGAGATGGTGGACCGGCTGCACGCGATCCTCACGGCGACGCTTCTCCCGGAGGCGGAGCCGGCGCCGGCGGCGGCGCCGCAGCGCCTCCCTCCGTTCGCGCGCGTCCACGTAGCCGAAGTGACGGGCCTCCTGGACCACCTGCTGACCCGGCCGGATGGCAAGGGCCCCGTGTTCGAGCTCTCCGAGGATCTGGGGGTGGACTACGACCGCATGTCGGCCGTCGTGCGCGGCGCCGAGCAGCTCGGCTGGGTAACCACGCCGGGCGAGATCGTGCAGCTCACGCCGGCGGGGCGCGAGATCATGGCGATGGACGACGCGGCCCGCAAGGACGCGACCCGCGCCCGTCTCTCCCGGCATCCGCTGTTCGCCCGCATTTTGGGGATGCTGAAGGAAGGCGAGGGGTCGGTGGAGGACGAAGAGGTGCTCGCCGACCTGACGATCTATTTCCCGTTCATCCCGGCCGACTCCCTGTTCCAGACGATCATCGAGTGGGGCCGGTATGCGGAGCTGCTCGACCACGACGCGGACGCGGCGCGCCTCACGCTGCTGACGAGCTGAGGGCTGCCTGTCGTAAGTCGCTGCTAGAGCAGCACGGCCAGCGCGTCGGCCACTTCCTTCACCGCGCGGTGGTGCGCGTCAGTGAACCCCGCGGGAAGGTCCGAGTCGATGTCGATCTGCCCGAGGATCGTCCCGCCGCGGCGGATCAGCACCACGAGCTCGGACTTGGTGTCGAGGTTGCAGGCGAGGTAGCTGCCCGCCGCCGTCACGTCCGGCACGTTCTGGTCCTGGCCCGTCGCCACGGCCATGCCGCACACGCCCGTGCCCACGGGGATGCGGGTGTGCAGCGTCTCGCGCCCGGAGAACGCCTCGAGCACCAGCTCATCGCCGTGCAGCATGTAGGCGTACACGGAGCTGAAGGGCGGGCCTTCGCCCCGGACGCGATCGCACGCCATCTGAAGTAGCTCCCTGCGGGAGGCGTCGCGTAGATGGCCCGCGCGCAGCGCCCGGACAATCTTGCCGGCGGCGGAGGTGGCGGGCATCATTGGACTTCCCCCGCACAACGCCCGGCTACGATCACGACCGTATCACGCGCCGAGAGCATGCGGCTATATCTAACCCCGGGCTTGGGCCCGGGGTTAGAGGGGTCCCGCCGCCACCCTGACCCCCGGCCGCACCCCTAACCCCGGGCGCAAGCCCGGGGTTACGTGACGCGGCTCACATGCGCACCTGCGTTGCCGCGGGTTTGCGCAGCCCCTAAATTGGTTTGGATGGCGAATCCCGAGACGATCGCCGCGCGGTTCGCACGCTGTGTGGATGTGTTTCGCGACCCGGTGGCGACGGAGGCCCAAGAGGCCGAGTTTCGCGCGCTGGTCGAGCTGCTAGAAGATGTGCCGGTGACCCTCACTGGCGGCGCCGGCCGCATCGAGGTGAACGGAGTGCCGTGCGACGTCGGGGAAATGATCGGCCTCGTTCAGCAGTTCAAAGTGCACCGCGTTAGCGCGATCGCGCTCGGTCGGCGCCCGCCACCCGAGCGGTTGCTCGAGCTGATCGAGGCGCTCGCAGACCAGCCGCGGGGAGGCGAAACCGCGGGGCCGTTGCGCGAGTTTGGCACGGATCCGATCCGCGTCACGCTGGCTGCGCCCGAGGCGACGCCCCCGGCCGGCCCAACGGTC
>QHVD01000255.1 GCA_003222235.1 Gemmatimonadota bacterium
CTGTCCCGCCACGCGCAGCGGGAGCCGCGGATTCGAGTGCCGATGACGCGCTTGCCGAGCTCCGGCGGGATCCCAGTGCTCCCAACGTAGACGATGTGCTCGCGGCGCTCGTGCGACGGGTGGAGCTGGACGTGAAAAGCCACCGGATCGAGCACGTGCTCGGCATCGTCGCCGGGATCGCGCGCATCGAGCAACCGCTCCCCGACGGAAGCGGCGTCCGGCGGCACTACGCAATCGCCATGCGGCGCATCTGCACCAAGGCCGTGCTCGAGGCGCTCGTGCAGCTCCTGGCGGTGCCGAAGCACCGCGCCGAGGCGCTCTTCGCGTTGCAGCGCGCCGGGGAGGACGGGATGGAAGTGATGCTGGACATGCTCGTCGCCGCACCCACCGTGAGCGAGCGGCGCATGGTGT
>QHVD01000256.1 GCA_003222235.1 Gemmatimonadota bacterium
CCCCTCGGCGCCGGGCGGGAGAGCCGTGTCGGCGGGCGTCGCCCCCGTGGGCGCTGGCTGGCCGGGCTGCGCTTCGGCCGATGCGGAGCCGTAAGCCGCGCGCGGCCGCCAGGCGGTGAGCGTCCAGAAATCGGCGCCCGCCCCCTTCACCCGGCCTGTCGCCACGAGCGAGTCGGGCCGGTACGCGACGACGTCGCCATTCTGGCGCACCAGGAGCGAGCCGTCCGGCGCGACCGCCGGCAGGTCGGCCCGCCACTCGGTTGCGACCGCGCCCGTCAGCCGCTTCACCGGCAGGTCCACCACCCATACGGAATCACCCACCGTCGGGCGGGCGAGCAGCCAGCGTCCGAGCGGATCGAGACGGATCGTCGCCGCAGGCGTCGGCAGCGGCACCCCGTCGATTTCCTCGCGCTCGTAGCGGTCGATCACGGCGAGCCCTGGATCGGTGCGGCGCGCCACGTAGATGCGATGCCCCGAAGGAGAGAACACGACAGCCCGTGGATGATCCTCGAGCCGTACAAATGCCGGCTCACGGCGTCCTACCGGGTCCAGCAGGGCCACCCCGGAATCCGTCGCCACGGCGAGGAGATCCCCCCAACGAGTGGCGGCCACGTCGCCGCCGACGGGGATGTTGCGGCTGGTGGACGGCTGGTCGGCGGCCGCAGTGATCACCTTGGGGGGATCGACCGCCACCAGCCGCTGGTCCGTGGCCCCGAACAGCTCGATGGGCATGCCGCCCAGCGGCTGCGGCCAGGGGAAGCGCACGCGACGCGCGAGCGACACGATCCGCCGTTTCCCATCTACGGTGTAGAGCGTGCCGTCCGGCCCCAGCGCCGCCTGCACGATGCCCGTTGCCACCGTGTCCACACGCCCGCTCTCCAGGTCGAGCGCGAGCAAGTCCCGCTTGCCGGTCGACACGAACAGGAATTCCGACTCGATGTCGAGGCCGACCACACGTTCGACAGGAGGGAGCTTGCCCCGCACTGCGTTCGGGATCTCGACGAGGGCGGGAAGGCGGAAGGCTCGCACCGGGCCGCCCTGCGCCGCGACGCGGATGGCGATCCCCGGGCTGCGCGGGCCCACCGCCGGCCCTTTGCTAAGGGCCTCCGGCGCTTTGGATTGCGAGGGCGCGCCTGCGGGCGGCCGGGAGCGGCAGCCCCAGAGCGCCAAGCCGGTCAGGAGCGGGAACCACGCGCTGGTACGCAAATCGCCTCGCCGCACAAGATAGACAACCGGCGGGGCCAATACAAGTGTTTTAGCGATACGGAGTTAGAACGTCGGCCCGAAGCTCACCGTCCAGTACGGATTGTCGTGCGACCGGTTGAGCGGCTTGGTGTAGTCGAACCGCAGGACGATGAACCCGAGGAAGTTCACCCGCACCGACCCACCCCAGCTGCGCAGCGGCATCCGCACGACTTCCGCATCCTCCGAGGCGTCACGCTGCCAGCGGATGACCGAGCGCGTGTCCCACGCGAGCCCCACGTCGTAGAACAGGGCCGATTCGATGGGCGGCAGCCCGACGGGGAGGAACCCCAACACCAGACTGCGGGTCAGCGGGAACCGGAGCTCCGCGTTGAAGACCGCGACCCTCGAGCCGATGAGCTGGTCGAGCTCGGAGCACCCGGTCCGCGTGCCGGTCGGAGCCGACTTGGCGCACTCGTTATTGATGAGCGAGCCGGCGGTGTAGCCCCGGATGAGCTCGGTGCTTCCCATGAACACGGGGAACTGATCGGCGTCCCGCCCGACGCGGCCGAAGAACAGGCCGCGGAAGGCGAAGGTGAACGGGCGCGCGAAGAAATAGCGCCGCACATCACCGAGCCCTTGCACGAAGCGCCACGAGCCGATCGTCGGTGCGATCTCGAGGCGGGACCGTCCGCCCGCGAACGGGCCGACCCACCCGAAGAGCGAGTTGTCGTGCACCAGCGCGAACGACGGCGTGACGTAGTTGATGTCCGGGCTGCTCACGGTTTGCAGATCGGAGGATGCGAAGATGTTTCCGGACCGGTCGACCAGGTATTGAACCTGCAGCGTCGCGTCGCTGATGTTGGTCGCGTGCAGGCCGAACTCGGCCCGGTTGAAGCGGCTGAACGGGTAGAAGGCCTGGACGAACGCGTCCCGGAGCACGAAGCGCCGCAGGCCGACCGTCAGGAGGAACGTGTCGGACGTGCCCACCTGCTGCTCCGTGGTGGGTGCGTAGAAGTACAGGGGGTCCTGGCTGAAGCCGGTGGCCCAGTTGAAGCGGCGCGTCTGATTGATGTAGGCGGCGAGCACCTGCGCCTCGGCGATCCGTCCGTTGACGGCGCCGGAGAACAGCAGGGTGTGATTGCCCAGGATGTCGGACAGCGAGAGCGCGGTGCCGCCGAAGAACCCGCGCCCGAAGTTGTCGCGCTCGTAGCCGATGGTCGGCCGCGCCACGTAGTCGGGCGTGAAGCGTGTGTGGTACGACTTGAACGTGAATTCGCTCGTATCGGGCAGCGCCCGCGCCGAGTCGAGCAGCCCGCGCACGGTGACCGGGGCCGGCGCGGCGGTCGACTCGGCCTTCTCCGGGGAGGCGCTCGAAGGACGAAACCCCACGGGCGAGCGGTACACCGAGCTCGCCGCACGCGACCGGTCGCCCGGCGTGGCGGCGCCCGGCGACGCACCCGCGGAAGCCGTGTCACGATCGCGGTCGCGCTCGCTCGCCGCGAGCAGGGACGTCAGGGGCGGCGTCGTGGGCTCTCGGAACGGCCGGCGCCGCAGCGACCGGGGGTTGTCCACCGCGTACACGTTGTACTCCCCGTCCTCGTAGTAGGCGAAGGCCATGCGGTCCGCCTGGCGGGCCCACGAGAGGCAGGGGGACAGCGGCGTAATGCCGGACACGCCGGTGAACACGTCGGTCAGCTGGTACAGGTTGCCGTCGCCGAAGTCGTAGAGATAGACGTTGCTGATACCGGTGCGGTCCGAGACCAACGCGAGCGACCGCCCGTCAGGCGCCCACACGGGGTTGATGTTCTTGCCGCGCTCCATGTGCGGGAGCAGCTCGATCGCCCCGTCGTCGAGGTGGAACAGGGCGATGCGCATCTTCCCGAACCGGAGCTGATTGAAGTCGGTCTCGGGGCCGCGGTCGGTCACGAACGCGATGGACTTGCCGTCCGGCGACCACGCGGGCTGCAAGTCGGCGTCCTTGTCGTTGGTGAGGCGGTGCAGGTCGCTGCCGTCGGCGTTCACGACGAACAGGTCGGAGAGGCCCCCATCGTAGCCGGTGAACACGATCTGCCGCCCGTCGGGGGACCAGGCCGGCGTCGTCAGGCCGTTCAGCGGGATGCGGATGCGCCGGACCTCCTTGCTTCGCTTCACGTCGAGGATGACGAGGTCGTCGCGGTCCTTGTGCTTGGCGGCGATGGCGAAGAAGCGCCCGTCGGGCGAGAACGACCCGGCCGAGTTGACGAAGCGCAGGCTCTCGTAGTTGCTGTTGAGCGTCGATTTGACGAGCCGCCGCAGCACGCGTCCGCTCTCCCCGTCCGCGAGGTAGAGGTCCACGAAGAACGAGTGGCGCTCGCTGAAGTAGGCGATCTGCTTCCCGTCCGCCGTCAGCGCCGGCGCGATGTGCAGCGTGCCCTCCGATCGTTTCTCCGTCAGGAGCGGCTGCGCGATGCGCCGCGCGCGATAGTGCTCGGCGAGCTGGGGCAGGAAGGTGGTCTGGACGGCGTCCCGCCACTCGTTCGACAAGTCGTCGAGCGACATCCCCAGCGCGCGCCGGAACGCCCCCTCGATGCCGCTTGCCGTCGAGGACTGGAGAATCTCGCCGATCACCTCGTCGCCCCAACGCTCGCCCACGTACGCCCAGATGGCGTGACCGAACCGATAGGGGAAAATCCGCGGGTCGTAGGTGAGCTGCTCGATGGTAGGGAGATGCCCTTCCAACGCCGCATCCCGCAGCCACATCGTGGTGTGCGGATCGAGCGGGCCGATCGACAGGTACTCCGCCATGCCCTCCATGAACCACAGCGGGGGGTTCACGTTGATCAGCGTCTGCACCCCGGCGCCGATACGGCCCCGGCTGAACACGTCGTACTGGAACTGGTGGACCATCTCGTGGCCGATCACGTGCTCGAGCTCTTCATAGGCCCCGGTGAACGGCAGCACCATCCGGTGCTTGAAGAACTCCGTGACGCCGCCGGTGCCCTCGCCGATGTCGCCGCCGATGGCGTTGGTCTGCTGGAAGTCCGAATGCGACGCGTACAGCAGGATCGGCTTGCGGCCCTGGAACTCGTGGTGGAGCACGCGCGAGAGGCGTCCGTACCAGCGCTCGGCAATGCGGGCCGCGTCGAGCGCGGCCGCCCGCTCGGCCGGGTAGTAGTAGATGTCGAAGTGCTCCGTCTGGATGATGCGAAAATCGAAGGTGCGGTATTGGACCTTGTTCTGCCCGAAGTACTGCGCCGCGGCGGGCAGCGCGCAGGCGAGCGCCAGCGCCACCGCCGTTGCCGCGGTCCATCGCATCCGGCTCATGGTTTCGAGCGACCCCCCAGGGCGCCTGTCGCGAGCACCGGGGCGTCTCCCCAGAGTCGCTCCAGCTGGTAGAACTCTCGCAGTTCAGGATGGAACACGTGGACGACGAAATCCACGTAGTCGAGCAGCACCCACCGGCCCTGCCGCAGTCCTTCCACATGATGGGGAGAAAGGCCCTCGGGCGCCAGGGCTTCTATCACGTGTTCCGCCATCCCCCGCACGTGCGCGTCCGATGTGCCCGACACGATCACGAAGTAGTCCGTGGCCGCGGTGAGGCCACGCAGGTCGAGAACCAGCGGATCGACTGCCTTGCGGTCGAGCAGCGCCTCGGTGACGCAGCGCAGCGCCCGGCGCGCGTCCACCACGCGCCGCCGCGCCGCGCGGCCGCCCCGACTCCCGCTAGTCATAGCGCGACGCTCATCGGTTTGTTCCGTCCTCGATCTGGTGGAACACGCCCCACGCTCCAATCCCGGCGTGGGCGGCGATGACCGGCGTGATCGGGCTCACGATACATTGGGTCGAGCGGTAGCGCCCGGTGAGCTCGGCGGCCAGGTCGCGCGCGAACTCGGGGATGTCGGCGTGCGCCACGCCGAGGCGGAGCGCGCGCGGCGCTCCCGCCAACGCCCGGTCGAGGAGCTCGAGCACCCGGCGCCGCACGGCGACGCGGCCGCGCGCCCGCCCCAACGGCGCCACCGCGCCGTCGAGGGCGAACCCCATGATGGGTTTGGCGTTGAGCTTGGTACCCAGCCACGCGCGCACCCGGCCCACCCGCCCCGAGCGCACCAGGCGCTCGAAGTTGTCCACCGTGAAGAGGCCCCCCGATTGGTCGCGCACTCGCACGAGTTCCCGCCCGACCGCCCCCGGCGACCAGCCTTGGGCGGCGAGGTCGAGCCCGCGCAGCACGAGCAGGCCTTCACCCAGGCTCGCCGACCGGCTGTCCAGCACGGTGATGCACCGCCCCTCCGGGTCCACCCGCCGTGCCGCGGCCTCCGCGCTGGCGTACGTGCCAGATAGAAGTCGGGACAACACGATGGCGATGACGTGATCACCCGCCCGCACCGCGTCACGGAACGCGTCCTCAAAGGCCTGCGGGGTCGGCTGGGAGGTGCTCGCGTCGCACCCGGAGCGGAGCCGGACGAAGAACTCGGCGGCGGTGAGCTCCAGCCGGTCGCGGTATACGCGGCCGTCGAGGATCAGCTGCGTCGGGACCAAGGCGATCCCGTGCTCGAGCACGAGCGAGTCGGGGAGGTCGCACGCCGTG
>QHVD01000578.1:0-1470 GCA_003222235.1 Gemmatimonadota bacterium
CGACCTGCCGGCGCAGCGCCGGAGACGCGACGTCCAACCCTGGGACGTCGCGCGCCAGCACGCCGTAGAAGTTCGTGGTCATCACGACGAATAGCACGGCGATCGCCAGTTGGGGTCCCACGTCGGAAATCGCGGTGTTGATGGCTGACGCTACTCCCGCGTGCTCCACCGGAACGGAGGCCATGAGGGTGGCGGTGAGGGGTGCCACCATGAGCATGGCACCGAGGCCGAACACCAAGAGGCCGGGGAGCAGGTCGGTGAGGTAGCCGGCGGGCGGCGCGAACGTGGCGATGGCCGAGAGCCGCAGCCCCCATGCCGGGCTCGTGGACGGAACCCGCGCCAGCCAGAGGACGCCGAGGGCCATGAGGGTCGGCCCCGCCACTAGGAACCAGCGCGCGCCGAAGCGCGTGGCGAGCGCCCCAAACCGCGCCGAGAACAAAGCCATAAAGAGCACGCCGGGCACCGTCGCTACGCCGGCGGCCGCCGCCGAATACCCCAGGGTCCCCTGCAGAAACAGCGGCAGATAATAGAACGCCACTGCGAGCGCCGCGTAGATGACCAGCGTCGAGAGGTTCGTCACGGTGAAGTTGCGCGAGTGGAACAGCGCCGGCGGAACAAGTGGGTGCGACACGCGCCGCATCCACCACGGCAACAGCGCGGTGGCCACGGCGCCAATGGCCAGGGCGGCGAACGCCACGGGACTGCGCCACGCCCGCTGCTGACCCGAGATCGTGCCGACCACGAGCCCGCCGACGGCCAGCGCCGTCAGCACCGTGCCGAACACATCGAAGCCCAGGGACGCGCCACTCGCCCGGCTTTCGCGGACGTAGCGTCCGGTCAACCAGAGCGCCATCAGCACGAGCGGCACATTGATGAGGAACACCGCCCGCCACGACAGGGTGTCCACGAGGAGCCCGCCCACCACGGGGCCGACCATCGCAAGACCGGCGGAAGCGCCGGACCAGACTCCGAACGCCCGCCCCTGCTCTTCCCCTGAGAACGCCGCCGTAATCAGCGCCAGCGAGCCGGGTACGAGCAGCGCGCCGGCCACACCCTGCAGAATGCGGAAGACCACGAGCCATTCGAGCGTCGGTGCCAGGCCGCTGAGGATCGAGCTCGCGCCAAACCCAGCGAGTCCGAGCCGAAATATCCGGCGGCGACCGTAGGTGTCCGTCAGCCCGCCGGCAAGAATGAGGAACGCGCTTTCGGCGAGGAGATATCCGCTGTAGACGTAGGATTGCCCTTCCAGAACGCCGATGAAATGCGCGGGCAGGTCACGCCCGATCCGGGGAAGCGCGACCGTGACGACGCTCGAGTCCAGGAACACGATACACGACCCGAGGATCGCGGCCCACAGTGTCCCCGTCTTGTCGGTCACGAGAAGATCCTCTCTTGGCGGTTGCAGCGCCACGGCATCCTATCAAATCACTCGACGTGGCCGGGCGCTGCAATGAACGTTATCTCCGGCTC
>QHVD01000578.1:1649-2885 GCA_003222235.1 Gemmatimonadota bacterium
GTTGCGGCCGACCCGAGCTCCACCGTCCCGAACCTGGGCGCGAGTGGTGCGATCGCTGCGGTGATGGGCGCGTTTCGCGTCACCTACCCGCGCGACAGGATTCGCTCACTCCTGGTGATCTTCGTCTTTGTGCGGGTGACGTACATTCCGGCGGCGCTCCTGATCGGGGTCTGGGTGCTCACGCAGTTCGTGAGTCTCGGCGCGGTGGCCCAACAACCGGCGGGCGGCGTGGCCTACGCGGCCCACGTCGGTGGCTTCATCTTCGGAGCAGCACAGCGCGTCTCTTCGAGGGTCGGCCACTCGTCGGGGCAGGGGTGACCACGTAGACGATCCATTCCTGCGAAGTCACCAGTGACGATTCTTACCCCAGCGAAACCGTGCTTCATCCTCTCCCGTGTAGTCGGGATCGAGATAGATGTGCACGCTGGATATGCGACCATCGCGAAACTTAAACACGTTGCAGAACCGTCCGCCGGGAGTATCGCCTCCCGCCCAAGACTTGCCGGAGAGTCTGCCCTTTGAAGTTCCTTCAACGGCCACAAAGTCGCCGGAAGGCATGAAATTCAACGTGTCGTAGTCGTGCCGAATGTATTCCAAGGACCCCTCGAACCCTTTGACCATTTCGAAAAACGATTCGCGCCCAAAGCCACGGCCAAACTTTGGGCAGTAGATTTCGGCATCCTCATGGAACAGCTCGAGGAGGTCTGGGCGTCCCTGGTCAGCCCGTATGAAGTACTCTCGCGCCATTGCTACCTTCTCTTGATCGTTCATCCTTCACCAGACTTTCATTCCGCCATCGACGACGATATCGACGCCGGTCACGTAGGAGCTCTCGTCTGAAGCCAGAAACAGGGCCACGTTCGCCACTTCCTCGGGCCGGCCGAGACGACCCAACAGCGTCTTGCCGAGCATGTAGCCGGCCCATTCTGGGTCCTTCAGCTGTTCGCGCGTCTGGTTTGTTTCGATCACTCCAGGCGAAATCGAATTGGCGCGAATCCCATGCTCGCGGCCTTCCATCGCCAGCTGCCGCGTCATGGCGATGATCCCTGCCTTCGCGGTGGTGTGGGCCAGCGAGCCAAGGGTCTTGAAGCTCAGCAAGGCGTTCAGGGACGCCGTGTTCACGACCACGCCGCGGCTGGCCTTGAGATGCGGCCATGCCGCACGGGTGAGGTAGAAAACCAGATCGACTTCGTCCCGCCGATTCTGGTCCCACTCCTCGTCCGTGATGTCTTCGAG
>QHVD01000257.1:0-6809 GCA_003222235.1 Gemmatimonadota bacterium
CATGGAACGTCCCCAAGGGCGGCACGGGGATCACGATCTACGGTGACTACGGTCGGCCCAACACCGAGTACGGCAAGGGCAACGCCTTCGGTGGCCGCGTCGCGCTCGGTGTGGGCGCGCTTACGCTGACGGCCGGCCTGGCGTCCTGGACGCCCGAGACCTTCAACGATCGCGTCACGTCGTACGGCGGCACGGCGGCGTTCCGGTTGATCGGCGGCACTCTGATTCCGATCGCCGTCAACGTCCAGGCGGGGGCGGCACACAACGGGGAGGTTACGTCCGGGGTGGACACACTGCCCGCGATGACGAACATCACCGGTGCCGTCGGGATCAGCGTTTGGCTGCCAACGCCGGGCGTGAGCGTGGAGCCGTACATCGCGCCCGGCGTGCGCTTCCACCATCGCTCGAACCCGCCGGCGGGCCTGAAAGAGAACGAAACGAACGTGGGGTTCGTCGTCGGGGGGAACTTCAACTTCGGGCTCGTGGGCATCCACCTGGCGTACGATTCCGAAAAGTTCGACGACGGGAAGATGCACGACGTGTTCGGCATTGGCGCCAACGTGGGTCTCAGAGTGCCGCTCGGGATGTGAGCGGTTCACAACCACCGCTGGAGCCACTAGCTTTGGGGCGCGCCGTTCCCGGCGCGCCCCGTTTTTTCCCAGGAGTCCCGTGACTCGTTCCGCCGCCCTGCGAGCGTGGGTCCTCATGCTGGCGTTCTCCGCCGGCGGCTGCGCGCTCACGTTCGACTCGAGGCGGCTCGGCGTCCCGGTGAGCATGGCGGGCGCGGCGTCGGCGGCCGACAGCGGCGCGGCGTTCCACGTGACCAAGCACCCCGTCTACCTGATCGCCGGCCTGTTGTCCGTATCGCAGCCCAATCTCGAGGATGTCCTCGCGGGACAGGTGGGAACGGGAGCGCGCATCGCCGATCTCCGCATCCGGGTGCGCAGCCGCTGGAGCGATCTGTTGGTGACGGCTCTCACGCTGGGATTCGTGGTGCCGCGCTCGGTGACGTTCGAGGGGGTGGTGGTGCCGAAGTAGGGTGATCCCCGAGTTCCCCGGGCTTGGACCCCGGACTCGAACCCCGGGCTTGGACCCCGGACTTGCGTCCGGGGTCAGTTGCCTGTGGACCCAGCGCTGACCCCGGGCGCAGGCCCGGCGTCGTCGGGATTTCCCGCCATTCACGCCCGGCGCCGCTACGGCTCGACCACGTCAACCGTGCCACCGGCCTGAACGGGGCCGGCAACCATCTGACGTCGACCGGAGGGCCAGCGCACCTCGAGCGCGGCGGCGCGGCGCGCATCCCCGAGGCCGAAGTACAGGGGCAGGTCGCTCTCGGACAGATAGCCCGACTTCCCGTCGCACACCTTGAGGATTCGCCGTCCGTCGGGTAGGACGACCGTGACCTCTGCGCCGAGCCCCTCGCGGTTCGAGCGCGTCCCGCGCAGCCGGACCTTGAGGAAGTTGACGCGGCGTCGCTGTGCGAGGTCGCTGAACAGCACCTGCGGCCGCCCGTTGAACTCATTGGTCACGATGTCGAGGCCGCCGTCCCCGTCGAGGTCGAGGAGGACCGCGGCGCGGGTGCCGAGTGAGCCCATCACCGTCAGCCGACCTGCGGCATCGCGGCGACAGCCCAAGGCAGCCCCGCTCTCGGAGCAGGCGGTGCAGAAGAGATTCCCCCGGTCCGCTCCGCCGCAATCGAGGGTGAACCAGACCTGGGCGGTGTCGCCGTTCGGGCGCGGCTCGACGCCGAGCAGGAACTCGCTGGGTAGAAAGTGCCGGCCCGCCTCGTTCAAGAGCACCGAGTTGATTCCGTACCTGTGGGGGAAGTTCATGCCTGCGGCGACGAAGATGTCGTCCCATCCGTCGGCGTTGAGGTCGTCCACGCTGGGGCCCCAGGGCCAGTACGTCTCCACACCGGCCGCGTCGGAGACCTCCTCGAACCGGCCGCCGCCCCGGTTCGCGAACAGCGCGTTCCCGAAGATGAACCGATCCTTCCCCCCGGGAAAGAAGTCGGCGGGCGCCTGCGACGAATCGGCCTTGCTGGCTTCCGCCGCCCAGTCGCCGGGAGGGATGTTGGCCCACATGTCCGAGTGCATGTCCGTGAGGAAGAGATCGAGCCGGCCGTCCCCGTCGAAGTCGAACACCTTCACCCCCATCGCGCCCCAGGGGGTCTTGGGGAAGTAGGTGCGGGTGACGTCGCGAAAGTGCGTGCCGCTCTCGTTGAGCCAGAGGTGATTCTCCCCCTGCATGTCGAGGATGTATAGGTCGGGAAAGCCGTCGTCGTTCACGTCGATGACGGTGGCGTCGCCGCTCCAGCTCCGGTCCACCAATCCGACCTCGCGGGTGACGTCCTTGAAGCGGTTGCCGCCGAGATTGCGGTAGAGGATGCTCGCCTCGGCGCGGTCGCGGTGGGTGTGGCCGTGGAACGCGTCGTCCAGGCCGACGTAGTAGCCGCCGGGCCCCTTGGTGTCGGTGGTGTAGACGCCGACATTGGTCACGAACAGGTCGAGCAGGCCGTCGCCGTCGTAGTCGAAGAACACTGCACCCGAGGAGTGCCCGACGTACCCGACGCCCGCCTGCGCGGTGATGTCGCGGAACTTCCCGCCGCCGAGGTTTTCGAACAGCCGGTTGCCGTGGCGCACCGTGGTGACGAAGAGGTCGGGGTCGCCGTCGTTATCGATGTCCGCGAACGAGCACCCGACCGCGACCGCGTCCGGCATACGGAGGCCCGCTTGGTCGGTGATGTTCGCGAACCGGCCGCCGCCCAGGTTCTTCCACAGCTCGTTGCTGCCGAGTTGGGTGACGAAGTAGAGGTCGGGGAGCCCGTCGCCATCGACGTCGGCCGCACACAGTCCCGTCCCGTGGTCGTAGTGGACCTTCTTGTAGAGCTTCCCGGCGTCGTCGACGATCCGGTTCTCGAAAGTGATGCCGCTCGCCTCCCGCCGATCCGTGAACCGGAAGTCGTGAAACGCCTTCGACTGTGCGGCCAGCTCGGCTTCCTGCCCGGCGCGCTCGAGCAGCCACGCCGGCGCCGATACCGCGGGGGGCGCGGCACGGTGGGACCGGCACGCGGCGGGAAGGAGTGAGACGACGAGCCAGGCCCACCGCACTACCGGATCTCCGGCCCGCCCCGGCGGTTGTCCAGCACGAACCGATCGTGCGCGGGCATGAGCACGCGGGGCAGGGTCTGCGCGTTCACCACCGCGGTGCTCGCGATGATGTCGTTCCGCCACAGCAGAAACGCGACCAGGCTGTACACCTCGTCGGGCGCGAGTGAGCCGGGTGCGTTGAGCGGCATCGCGCGGTTGATGTAGTCGTACAACGTGGTCGCGTACGGCCAGTAATTGCCGATGGTCTTCACCAGCGTGGGGTCGCGCCCGAATGGGAAGCCCTGGCGCGGCTCCCGGGCCACCAGGCGGTCGGCGGGCCCTTCGGTGCCGGTCTTGCCGTGGCATGCGGCGCACTTGCGCTCGTACAGCACGGCACCCTGCGCCGGGCTGCCGCTCCCCGGCGGCAGGCCGGTCCCGTCCGCCATCACGTCGATGTCCCAGGCTTTGATCTCGTCCGCCGTCGCGGGCCTTCCCAAGCCGAACGTCGCCGGTGCACCTGCGGGGCCGGCTTCCGTCTCCCTGCGCCCGCAGCCGCCTCCGAGGAGCCCGAGCACGACCACGACGAGCGCTCCGCGCACTTTAACCCTCGGGCTCGAACGACACGGCGCCGTCCCGCCGCACCCGCCACGCTCGGATGTGATTGAAATGGTAGTGGGTGCCCAGGCCGCGTGCCTTCCGGAGCTGCTCCAGGGTAGGTTGCACGTAGCCGGTCTGGTCCACTGCGCGGCTCGAGAATGTGGCTTCCGTCCCGTCCCAGTTCCACAAGTGCCGGAACCGCGTATGACACTTGGCGAGTACGGGTTGCTCCAGCTCGGCGGGCGCCCAGCGCCGCCCGCCATCGGTGCTCACGTCCACGCGCGTGATCCGACCGCGGCCGCTCCACGCTATGCCGGTGATCTCCCACCAGCCTTTCTCGGGAAGGGTGACCGGGTATGCGGGGAAGGTGATGATGGATTTCGCGTCCATGACGAAGCTGAACATGCGCGCGGTGCAGTCGGCCAGCGGGTCCGTGTACTTCGACGTCTCCTCGCGAGTCATGAACGGCCGGTCGGCGACCTCGATCCGCCGGAGCCACTTGACGTTCGCGTTTCCTTCCCAACCCGGCAGCAGGAGCCGGGCCGGGTAGCCCTGCTCGGGGCGGAGCGCTTCGCCGTTCTGGCCGTACGCGATCAAGGCGTCGTCCCAGGCCTTCTCGATCGGTATGCTCCTCGTCATCACGGCCGCGTCCTCTCCCTCAGCCAGGAACCACTTGGCGCCGGGCTTCACGCCGGCCTCCCGAAACAAGGTCGCGAGGGGCACGCCGGTCCATTCGCTCGTGCTCGTGAGGCCGTCGACGAGCTGCGGGGAGAGGTCCGGCCGGGTCTCCCGGTAGCCCGCGGAGCCGTTTCCGGAGCACTCGATGAAGTGCAGCCGCGAGACCGCGGGAAAGCGCTTGAGGGTCTCGAGGTCGAACACCACCGGGCGCTCGACCATCCCGTGGACCAGGAGCTTGTAACGGTGGGGGTCGATGGTAGGCACGCCCGCGTGGTGGCGCTCGAAGTGCAGGTCTGCCGGAGTGACGATCCCGCAAAAATCCTGCAGCGGCGAGAGCGAGACACCCTGTCCGCTCGCGCTCGGGATACGGCGCGGCCGCTCGAACGTTGAGCGCTGGCCGAGGGCGCTCGTGGGCTGGCCTGGAACCTTGGTGGGGTCGGGCGGCGCGGCCAGGGCGGGCGCCTGGGCGAGCCCCGCCCGGCGGAGCGTATGCGCGCCCAGTGCGCCGGCGGCGCCGGCGACCAGCGCCCGCCGTGAGATCGGAGCGTCCGTCATCGTCCACGTTCCGTTTCGAGCACGATCACTTGCGTCCTTAAGGGGTCCGGAAAAACCCCTAACGAGTCCCTACGCGTGTTGATTGGACGCCCTGAAGGGCGCCCTCGGCCCAAGCGCGTCCTGAAGGACGCTGGCGCGCCGCCGTCACCACCTTCCTCATCTTGTTAAGCATGCCGCCTGGATCGGCTCGGCGAAAGGCACCACGCCGAACCGGTTGCGGCCGCCGCGACGGGCTCGCAGCTTGGGTCCGTGAAGACGTCAGCTGTTGTGCTCGGCATGCTGGTCCCGGCCGTCGCGTGGCAGGGTGCACCGTTTCATCACACAACCCTGCTGTTGGGGCAGCAGCCGAGCGCGTGCCGGGCATGCCACCAGAAGGTTTTCGCGACGTTCGTTCAGACGGCTCACTTCCGCACCTCCGCCGAGGCCACCGCTCGAACCGTCAAAGCACGTTTTTACGAAGGGCATAACCTGCTCCGCACCGGTACTGAAGGCGTGTACTTCGTCATGGAGCAGCGCGATGGTGCTTTCTACCAGACCGGCGTTGACTCGGGCGCTGGGACGAGGCGAACGGAGCGTATCGATTTGGTGGTCGGGTCCGGGAGAAGAGGGCAGTCCTATCTCTACTGGAGGGGCGGGCTCTTGTTCGAGCTGCCGGTCTCGTATCTCACGGGCATCGAGGAGTGGATAAACAGCCCGGGCTATCCTGACGGCCAGATCGACTTTGGGCGGCTCGTCGTCGCGCGCTGCCTGGAATGTCACAGCACCTCGTTTACGGTCCTGGTCGATCGCGGCGCCGTGCGGTACTCCCGGGATTATGTGCTGGGCATTTCCTGTGAAAAGTGTCACGGTGACGGGCGCCAACATATCAAGTATCACTCGTCCCATTCGGGGGAGACCCGCGGAAGGTACATTCTCGATCCGGCGCGCTTCCCGAGAGCGCGGAAGCTGGACAATTGCGCCTTGTGCCATTCCGGCCCCCGGGAGCCCTTGAGGCCCGAATTTTCATATCGGCCCGGCGAGAGCCTCGATGACTTTTTCCTTCCTCCCTCGGACGCAAACCGGCCGGTGCCGGACGTTCATGGCAATCAGGTCGGGTTGTTGCAGAGCAGCAAGTGTTTTCGCTCCAGCACGACGATGTCGTGTTCGACGTGCCACGATGTCCATCGACCGGAAAGAGACCCGGCTCAGCTTGCGCGGAAGTGCCTTGGGTGTCATCAAGTCAGCCAGCACAAGATGGCCGCGAGGATCGGGGCGCGAATGATCACCCGTTGTATCGACTGCCACATGCCCAACGAGAGGTCTCGGGCGATCCAGATCAACACTGCGACGACACAGTTCTCTCTCAATTATCGCAACCACGCAATAGGCATCTATCCCGAGGTTGCCGCGGCGATCTTTCAATCGAGCAAGGAGAAATAGCGGATGGCCTCCGTGTCGGCGGCGCTGGCGTGCTTCCTCGCCGGCGCCTCGCTGTCGGCTCAGACGCCCGGGCTCGGGACAATCACCTTTCCCAGCTCGGGAGCCCCCGCGGCGCAGGCGCCGTTCATCCGCGGCGTGCTGTTGTTGCACAGCTTCGAGTACCAGGACGCGGCGCGGGCCTTCCGCGAGGCGCAGCGCATCGACCCCGGGTTCGCGCTGGCCTATTGGGGCGAGGCGCTGACCTATACCCATCCGCTGTGGGACGAGCAGGACCGGAACGCCGCTCGCGCAGCGCTGCAGCGCCTCGGCCCCACGCCCGCCGCCCGGCGCGCCAAGGCCCCTACGCCGCGGGAAAAGGAGTATCTCGACGCCGTCGAAACCCTCTATGGCGACGGCTCGAAGGCCGAGCGGGACAGCGCCTACTCGCTCGCCATGGAGCGCGTCATGACGCGCTTCCCCGCGGAGGCCGAG
>QHVD01000257.1:6827-7283 GCA_003222235.1 Gemmatimonadota bacterium
AGGGAGTGCGGGACACGACGACCTACTTGCGGGCCGCCGCGATTGTCGAGCAGGTGTTCCGGGAGAATCCCAATCACCCGGGCGCCGCGCACCTACTCATCCACTGCTACGACGACCCGGTCCATGCGCCCCTGGGTCTGCCGGCCGCCCGTGCGTACTCCAAGATCGCGCCGGACGCCGCGCATGCGCAGCACATGACCACCCACATCTTCGTCGCCCTGGGGATGTGGGATGAGGTGGTGTCGCAGAACGAGATCGCGTCGGGGCGCGACCGCACCGCCTGGACTCCCAACCATTACACCCATTGGCTGGGCTACGGGCTTCTGGAGCAGGGCCGGTACCGGGAAGCGCTGCGACACCTCGAGCTGATGCGCCGGAACACGGACTGGGCCACGGGGCGGGGCCTCGCCCTGCTGGCGCAGATGCGCGCCGACTACGTCGTGAATACCGAGCGAT
>QHVD01000579.1 GCA_003222235.1 Gemmatimonadota bacterium
TGAGCGGTGAGCGGTGAGCGGTACCGCCCACCACTCACCGCTTACCGCTCACGCTTCTTAGCAAGGGGTGGCGCCTTACTGCGGAAACTGCGCCCAGGCCCCCGCGACGGTCGTCAGCGACGTTGACGGCGTTGGGTTGCCGAGCGCCTCGTCGTAATGGAAATGGGAGCCACCGGTGGCGCTAACCGCGGCCCCGATGACTGCGCCCCACAGGTCGCCGCCGCCGCCCACCACGACGTCGTGGTTCGGCGCATAGATCGTGAAGTAGGAGCCGGCCCCGCCGGTGATGCTCCACGTGGAAGGCTTCACCGGACTGCCGCAGGAGCTCACGGAGACGAGGGTCGGATCCGCGGCCGGATTGACCATGCCGCCGCTCCCGACTGTCAGCTTGTCGTCGATCACCATGTCTACGTGCCCGCCGGTGTTGAACGTGATCGAACCACCGCCGGCGTCCACGTAATTGAAATAGTATTGCCCCCCCGGCGGCGGCGAGCTGAGGACCAGGTTGTTGCCGCTGCCGATGATGAGTTTTCCCAGGACCGGATCGTAAGACTTTGCGCCGTTCGGGCCGCCGATCGGTATGTACGAGGCCGGCGTATAGCCGCCCGCGGGACAGGAGAGCACCGGGTACGGCGGGAGCGGCGCCGCGCCGGGCGTTATGGTGCCGGTCACGCCCGACGTGCCCGTGATCGTGCCGACCGCCGCGACGTCCCCCTTCACGATGGTGCCCCCGTTGTTGAGCGTAATGCTCCCATTGCTGAAGAGGTCGCCATTCTGATTGGCCGTGGCCGCGTTGTAGGGCCCGTTGCGGTGGTCGTAGCTGTCCGATATGCTGCCGCTGCCGCCCAGGGTGAGCAGGCCTTGCGAAAAGACCGCCCGCGTGAAGATGCCAGCCGTCCCCACCCCTTGAGCCACCACCTCGACGACGGCTGCCTGCCCGCCGAGCGGGCCGGCGCCGCGCCCGTACACCACGACGGCGTACGTCTGCGTACCACCGTTGTCCACCCGCTGGATCACGGCCCGATAGCTCGAGCCGTTCGTCTGGGTCTGCCAGCCGAGGTTCAGGCTGTCCCCGGCGTTGAGCGCTTTCGCGGAAGCGCTGGGCCAGTTGCCCAGGGTCTTCTGCAGCCCGCCGTCGGCGGCGTACAAGGCGCCGGCGGACTCGCGCACGGCCCGAGAGGAGCGCTTTTCGTCGTCCACGGTCCGGAGCGCCACCATGGCGATCATGGCCATGATCGCGAGCGCGAAGATGACCGCGGGCACCACGAACCCTCTCCGGTCCGCCGCCACCCGGTTATCGATCCATGCACGCACGTTCACTGCTCACCTCGTTGCCAAAGATCCGTTATCGAGCCCATGACTCAGCGTCGCAACGCCACCCTGGTCGTCAGGGAGTCCACCTGGTACTGGAGCGGGCCTGGACCCAGGTGCAACTGCTTCAGGCTCTGGGCGCGCAGCGTGAACCCCACCGCCCCCAGGGCGGCCGCGTTGGCTGTCACCGCGCCCAGGGTGTCGTAGTAGGCGAACTTCAACCCGCCGGAGGCCGGCGCCAACAGCGGGCCCGTGAGCTGGTCGTAGGTCGCCGCCGCGCCCACCTTCCGGCCCAGCCACCAGCGCCCGCTCGTCTGGTACTCGGCGTAGCGCACCGTGCGAAACGCGCGGAACGACGCGCCGGCCGACCACGATGCTGGAGGTGTCCCCCGTCACCTCTACCACCAGATCCGGCACGCGCGCCCCGGGCCACGCGCAGGCGGTGACGCCGAGGGCGCTGGGCGTCCCCACCTGGCTGATCTTCTGCCGCCGCCACTGGTTGGATCCCATGTAGGCCAGCGCGCTGTCGTCGGAGGTCGCCGCGAGGGTCCCGCCGCTACGCCACAGCGCGTAGCGCGGCAGGGTCGCATGCTTGGCGCAGACGATGCCGAACCCCTGGATCGCCCGCAGGGTCAGGGAGTCCGCGGTCATGGTGGCGAGCTGGCTCCCGCCGGTCGCCGCGCCCCGCAGCTCCCACGCGAGCAGCGTCGCCCCGCTGCGCACCGTCTCCCGCACGTCCATCAGCTCGCGCTCCTTGCCGTAGGCGCGCCCCTGGTTGATCATGATCTTGTAGACGCTCGCCAGCACGATCCCGCCCAACACCACCGACACCAGGAGCTCGGGGAGCGTGAACCCGCTCTTTCGCGCCGCGCTCATGAGGGGAATGTGCGGTTCGCCAGGTACAAGAGGAGCGTGTCCTGGACGGTCCTGGTCATGTTCTACGAGAGTGACCAGTTGGGAATTCGCGGTGGGACTCGTGACGGTCCACGACACCGCGCGGCCGCGGATGGCGACCGAGCCGCTGGCAACGAGGCCATAGCCCCTGCTCCGCAGGCTGTCCATGACTTGCTGGACCTCCGCGGCGTACTGCATGTCCTGCCGCGCCCGCGTCACCTGCGAGAACCCCAACGCGGAGGACTTCGCCAGCCCGATCAGCCCGATCGAGAGCATGACGATTCCCACGATCGCTTCCACGACCGAGAAGCCACGCTCGCCAGAGAGTTGCATCCGTCCGCTCATCGCAGCACCTTGCCCAAAGTGGTGACCTGGAGCGATGCCACATTGCTCCCCTGCCTGAACTGAACGGTCAGGCTGCCCGATTGGCATGACCCACCGGTCGCGGCCAGCCCGCGGGCGTCGAAGCACAGCAGGCCTGCGCCCGAGACCTTCACGCCCTGGGCCGCGAGGTCGTGAACGAACCCGACCGTGTCGCGCACGCCCGTGCCGCTCGTGTCCACGTCCACCCAGAGCCGGGCTGCCACGGTATCGATGTGGAGCTGCGACTGGCGCCCGAAGCGCAGCGCGGTCGAGCGCGCCAT
>QHVD01000258.1 GCA_003222235.1 Gemmatimonadota bacterium
CACGACCACGACGTCTACGACCTCCTCGACGACCGCGCCCCCGACGACAACCTCCACGACGACGTCCGCGTCGACCACCACGACGACGCTGCCCGGCACCACCACGGGACTCACCTCCTCGGTCCACCCGTGGTCGGTGTTCGGGCAGCCGGTGACTTTCACCGCGACGGTGACGGCGAAGAGCCCCGGCGCCGGCACCCCGACCGGCACGGTGACCTTCGAGGACGGTTCGAGCACCCTCGGCACCGGCACGCTGAACGGCTCGGGCCAGGCGACGTTCACGACCAGCACGCTCGCGGTCGGGTCGCACTCGATCACCGCGTCCTACGGTGGCGACGCGACCTTCACCGGAAGCACTTCGAGCGCGCTCACCCAGACGGTGAAGAAGGCCAGCACCGCGACGTTGGTCAGCTCCTCGGCCAACCCCTCGGTGTCCGGGCAGCCGGTGACTTTCACCGCGACGGTGACGGCGAAGAGCCCGGGGGGGGGCACCCCGAGCGGCACGGTGAGCTTCAAGGACGGTTCGAGCACCCTCGGCACCGGCACGCTGGACAGCTCGGGCCAGGCGATGTTCACGATCAGCACGCTCACGGTCGGCTCGCACTCGATCACCGCATCCTACGGCGGCGACGCGAGCTTCAAGGGAAGCACCTCGCCCAAGTTCACCCAGACCGTGAACCCCTAGTTGCGCCCCTTGCACGTCGGACCGGAGTCGTAGCGAACGGCGGCGGAAGCGGAGGCGAGGCAGCCGGCGGCGAGCCTGCGGCAACGGACACGGCATATGAGGCTCCGGAGAGGAACGTCGGGATCGGGAAGGGTTGGAAGGGTGCGGCGCGGGGTGGCGGAGGCCAGGGTCTGATAGGCTGGGTTACGTAAACTTTGGCGCCTAATGGGCGCTATGCACTCGGGTCCTCTACGGGCAGAGGGGCTGGAGGAAGGTGCTCGAGAAGTACCGCGTGACGGCGGCCGTGGTCGACCTCGGCACCCAGTGCGCGGCGCTGCTGCGCACCTCGCCCGAGTGGGAGCTCGCGTGCGGGGACCGGCTGAACGCGATCTTTCTCCGGCGCGATGTGTCAGGGGGCTCGCGGGCGGACCGGTAGCCGGGCGGGTCTCGCGGCGTTTTTTCCTTGACGTTCGCGACCCGGCGGGCGTAGGAGGGACGCTCATGCCGTCCGCGCCAGCTGCGGGAAGGAGACCCTACATGCGCCGAATCCTCGTCTGCCTCGCCCTTTCCGTGGCCCTCCTGCCGTCGCCGGTGGCGGCACAGGCCGACCATCTGCAGTGCTTCAAGATCAAGGACACGACGGCCAAGACGACCTACACCGCGGACCTGACGCCGAGCGACCCGAACTTCCCCGCGGCCACCGGCTGCACGGTCCGGGTGCCGCCGCGGCTCCTCTGCGTCGACGTGGTGAAGTCGAACGTCGTCCCGCCGCCGGTGGGTGCTCCCGCGGGCGCGCCGACGCACAAGTTCCTCTGCTACAAGGTGAAGTGCCTGAAGACCCAGCCCACGGGGAGCGTGCAGGACCAGTTCGGGACCCACAACATCACGGTCAAGTCGACGAGCCTCCTCTGCGCGCCGGTCCCGGTGCCGACGACCACCACGACCACCACGACCAGCACGACGCAGCTCGGCAGCTGCCAAGCCAACAATCAGTGTCCCGGAGCGCCGAACGCGATCGGCCTCTGCCAGGGCGGCATGTGCACGATCAGCTGCAACTCTGGCTTCGCGAACTGCAACGCCAACAACGCGGACGGCTGCGAGGTGAGCACCCAGAACAACGCCAGCAACTGCGGCGGCTGCGGCCTGATGTGCCCGACACCGCCCAACTCCACCCCGACCTGCAGCATGGCAATGTGTGGCATCGCCTGCACTTCCCCGTTCCTCAACTGCGACGGCATGAACGGCAACGGCTGCGAGGTGAACCCCACCTCGGACGCGAGCAACTGCGGCAGCTGCGGTACCGTGTGCCCGACGCCGCCCAATTCCACCCCGACCTGCAGCATGGCAATGTGTGGCATCGCCTGCACTTCCCCGTTCCTCAACTGCGACGTGAACAATGTCAACGGGTGCGAGGTGAACCCGACCAACGACAACATGAACTGCGGCAGCTGCGGCGTCGTCTGCGGGGGGGGCACGCCCAACTGTGTGAGCGGGACGTGCCAGTGACGGAGGAGACGACTATCCGTCCCAGCTGCCGACGTCCACCCCGAGCGCCTTGATGCCGGCGATGATGCGCTCGGGCACGACGCGCGCCGGCGGCCGGTCGTAGCGCCACATCCGGTTCGCCGCCGTGTCGGCGACGAACCGGCGGGCCTGCTCGAGCGTCAGAAGGACGCCGCGCCGGGAGATCTGGCGCTCGTAAGCGAGCGCGTGCTCGGCGTCGGCCACGTAGTTCATGCTGTCGCACATGCAGACGATGTTGGTCGTAGTTCCAATCCCGCGGGCTCGAGCTCACGTGGATCAGGACCGACGCGGGCGTGCGCGAGAGCACCTCGCCGTCGCGCGTGACGACGATGACCGGTCTGCGCGGGAAATGGGCCCCGTCCATCTGGGAAATGTCGGTTAACCACAGCTGTCTAGTCTTCACACACAATTATTCGCCCTGAGAGGGTGGTCTTTTCTGTGCTGTCCGCCGTCCTAGTTGTCCGCGCGCAGATTCCCCTCATTTAGCGCCCGAACTACCCTGAACGCGAGTCGAGGTCGGATTGATGCGCCGCGCCCGTGGGAGTAGCGTCACGTAGGTAAGGCACTCGAGGCGGGCGGGCTAACCGCGACCGCATCGGTCTGTGGGGCGCGACGCCTTCTCCGCGCCCCATCTCGGCAAGCCCGTGTACCGCTTCGCGGCGAGCTCGCCCAGCTTGTCCCACGTCTCACGGCAGTACTCTGCCAAAGGGAGCAGTCTGTCAAAAGGAGGATGCGACCATGAGCACTTCAGTTCGCAGAAACCGCCGGTCTCTCGGGGCGGACATAGCGGCCGGGAACGCGACGCCAAAAGCGATTATCTTGAGTGTCCTGCTGTTCTTCATGACGGCCTTCGGCACCGCTCCAAGGGCGTGCGCCAGTAGCACCGTCGGCAGCTTCGAGATCGATGGCAACTTGGTGGACGACTCGGGGCCAGGCGAGCCCATCGACTGGCTGAGCACGCCCTTTCCCGCCGCGCTCACCACGTTCACTGATACCACCGGGTCGAACGATGACATCTTCGGCCTCGGCTCGAAAGAGAACGACCAGACCACTTGGCAGTGTGTCACCGGCAATGCTCCTGCCAAGGACGACGTCGTGAACGAGATCTCAATACCGCAGAGCTCCACGCCGGTCGCCGGCGAGGTGGCCTTCCGCTTCGTGGGGCAGCAGCAGTTCGTCTACGCCAACTGGTCCCGGCTCTCGAACAACGGCGACGCTCATATCGACTACGAGTTCAACCAGTTAAATCCGGCGATCAATCCCGCGAGTCCCGGTTGCTCGCAGATGCCCAAGCGCACGGCAGGCGACTTCCTAGTCTCGTTTGACACCGACCTGACGCACAATGCCATCAGCGTTAGCGCCTTCACGTGGAACGGCACGACCTTCGTGCAACTCCCCATAGGGAGGCAGGGAGTGCTCTGGGACGCCGCGGTCAACCCCGGCCCCCTTACCGGCCTGCAGGTGACCGGGAAGGATGTTTCCAACCTCTACGGCGAGTTAGCCCTCAATGTCAGCGCCACGATCGGAACAATCCCGTGCAACGAGGTTCTCTTCGTGTCGATGAAGACACGGTCCTCGACGTCGTTGAGTGCGGAACTGAAGGACCGTACCGAGGTGAAGCCAGTGAACTTCACCGTGTTCAACCCGGCCGGTGCTAACGCCAGCGGCAACGCCTTCGCGGCGCGTTTCCAAGATGCGCTGCTGGCACTCGACGCGACGCTGCCAGCTGCGACCCCGGCCACCTGCACGCAAGGCGTCTGCAGCTCGCAGTCTGGGCCGGGCGCGAACGGCAACACCAACCAGGTACTTGGCGTGCCTCCTCCGTCTCAGCCGCTGCTCAGCGCCAACGTGCTCAGCGCATCGAGCACCAGCACGGTTGACCCGGCCACCAACACCGCTACCGATACCGGCCTAGCCGAGTCGGCCGGGGTAAACGTGATGAATGGCCTGGTCACAGCAGACGCGATCCGCGGAGTGGCCACCGCGAATGCCAGTGGCTTCAATGCGTCATTCAGCGCGGCCGGATCGGCATTCAAGAATCTGGTCGTGAACGGAACTCAGATCAACAACGTGACCCCGAACACTCGGGTCGACTTGCCTGCGGCGGTATTCGGAGCGGGCAGCTTTGTGATCCTCTTCGAGCACACAGGGTCGGTGTCGCAGCCGGCTGCCGGCCAGTTGACTGGCGGGACTTTCGCGGCCGACCTGACCGTCAACATGATTCACGTTCACATCACCGGCGTGCTAGGCGGCGTCGAGGCGGCCGAGGTTATCGTCTCGCATGCCACGGCGCACGCTGACTTCCCGCAGCCGCCCGGCTGTCAGGCGTTGGTCGGAACGGTCAGCGGCGACGCCACCATGGTCAACGAGCAGACCGATCCCTCGCGGCTCCCCGTGGTGGTGGGCTTCGTCAGCATCCCGCCGCAGGGTGGGCACGATCATCAGGATCTCGACCAGCTATCGACGTCGCTGGTGAGTAGTGGAACCTCGGTGAGCGACAGCGCCGGCCAAGTCCTCACCTCCGGCAGCACATCGTCGAGCTTCACCCAGGCGCAGAACGTCTGCGCATTGCCAAGCGGCGGCGTGTGTACGGTCGCTGCCACGGCGATCAGGTCACAAGCCAACAGCACCTCGGATGGCGGAACGTCGTCGTCCGACCCCGGCGGTACGAGCCTGCTCGGAGTCTCAGTGATGGGGGCCCCTCCGATGACAGCATCGCCGCCGCCCAACACGACCATCCTGGTGCCGGGGATCGGCTCCGTCACGCTCAACGAGCAGACCTGCGATGGCGGGGGCGTTCCAGCCGGCACCCCACCAACGTGCTCAGGCACCACGAGCAGCGGCATAACGGTGCGGGCGATCCACGTGATCGTCTCAAACCCGAACGTTCTGGGCGTGCCTCAGGGCGCGAATGTCATCGTGGGTGAGGCGCACGCCGACTCGTCGCACCCGTAACTCCCCGGGGTCCTGGAGAGGAAGGAGAGCCCGGCATCACGCCGGGCTCTCCTTTTGGCTCCCACAAACACTTCTACCACAGCCCTGCGCGAACCCAGAGCACGAAGAGAGTGAGCCAGCCAGCGATGCCGATCTGTCTCGGTTTGGACTCGGGCGAGTCCTACGGCGACATCCGGCAGTTCACGGCGCTGCTGTAGCCGGGAGCTACTGCCCGCCGAGCGGCCGGTAGTAGGGCATCTGGACGCGCTCGGGGGCCTTCGCGTCGGCCGGCGCGGCCGCCCCGACCATCGCGATGGTGAGCGGCGAGACGACGTGCGGGTCGGTGCGAACGTCGACGCAGGCGGGCCGCCCCGCGGCGAGCGCGCGGCGGAGCGCCGGACCCAGGTCCGCGGGCGCCTCGACGTGCTCCGCGTGGCAGCCGAAGCCCGCGGCGGCGAGGTCGTAGCGCGTGGCGGCGAGGTCGGTCACCACGCGCCGGCCCTCGCCGAAGATCAGGTCCTGGCCGTGCGCCGACATCCCCCACTGCGCGTCGTTGTTCACCACCGTGACGATCGCGAGGCCGTGGCGCACCATGGTGTCGAACTCCGCGAAGTTGAGCCCGACCGAGCCGTCGCCGACCACGCACACCACCGGCCGGTCGGGGTGCGCCACCTTGGCCG
>QHVD01000580.1 GCA_003222235.1 Gemmatimonadota bacterium
GAGTGAAACCGCGGTGGTCTCGCCCAGTCAGAAGTCCAAGCTCGAGAACGCTCGCAACGACGAGTACCCAGCCGCGTTCCCGCTGCGCCTGATGTTCAAGGACTTCGGATTGATTCTGGCGACGGCCATGGAGTTGTCGGTCCCGATGCCTGCGACGGCTGCGGCCGTGCAAGTGGCCGCCGCGGAGCACGCCCGGCAGCTCGCCGCGCACAGTGATGAAGACTTCTCCGCGGTTGTCCGAGCGATGGAACAGTTGGCGGGCGTCGGGCGGGCGCAATGAAGTCGCGAGCAGCCGTCCTGCTGGCGCTGCCCCTCGCCGCCGGCGGACCGTCCTTCGGGAGGCAGACCCCGCCGGAGGCGTTGCGCGATCCGGCCGTGGTGGCCAGCCACAACGGCGTGCTCGAGCTGACGCTCACCGCCGCGCGAGGTCCGGTGCAGGTCGGGGGGCGGCGGGTCATCGCCGAGGCGTTCAACGGGAGCTACTTCCCGCCGACACTGCGCGTGCGGCCGGGCGACGCGGTCCGGCTGCGGCTCGTCAATGAGCTCGAGGAGACCACGAACCTCCACATGCACGGGTTGTCGGTCTCGCCGCTCGGCAACGCCGACAACGTGTTCCTGCACGTCGCGCCCGGCGGGGCGCAGGATTACGAGATCCGCATCCCGGCCACCCACGCACCGGGACTGTACTGGTACCATCCGCACCCCCACGGCCGCTCCGATGAGCAGGTGAGAAACGGCATGTCCGGCGCGCTGATCGTCGAGGGCCTGCTCGACCCGTTTCCGGAGCTCCGCGTTTTGCACGAGCACGTGCTGCTGCTCAAGGACGCGCAGATCGGGAACGGAGAAATCGTGCATCGCGGAATCGGCGACGACGCCGTGCGCACGGTGAACGGCATGCTCAACCCCACGATCACGCTCCGTCCGGGCGAGACGCAGCTGTGGCGCATCGGGAATGTCGGGGCGGACCTGTACTACCTGCTCACGCTCGACGGACACCGCTTTTACGAGGTAGCGCGCGACGGTCACCGCCTCGCCCGCCTGGTACCGAAGCGGCAGCTGCTGCTCGAGCCGGGGGCCAGAGAGGAAGTCCTCGTGCAGGCGGCCGGCCCCGGGACCTACGCGCTCCGGACCGCCGGCTTCGACACCGGGCCGCAAGGCAATCACTATCCAGGGGCGGTGCTCGCGACGGTGCGTGTGGAGGGTGCCGCGGTTCCTCCGCTCGCACTTCCCAAGAAGTTGCTCCCCGTTGCCGGTGTTCTCCGAATCGGCCGACGGCGACACGTTCTTCGTGGACGGCCACACCTTCGACCCGAACCGCACCGACACGCGCGTCAAGCTCGGCGTGATCGAAGAATGGACCATCCGGAACGAGTCCGGCGAGCTGCACGACTTCCACATCCACCAGACGCACTTTCAGGTGACCGAGGTGAACCACGTCCGCCAACGGTTCGACGGCTATCAGGACATCGTCAACGTCCCCGTGCACGGCGAGGTGAAGGTGGTCATCCCATTCACCGACCCGGGCATCGTCGGGAGGTTCGTGTA
>QHVD01000581.1 GCA_003222235.1 Gemmatimonadota bacterium
CGTAGGCCAGGAAATGCGCGCGCGCCTCGCGCGAGATCCCCGCGGCCGGCCGCTCGATCACCACCGGCCCCAGCTCCTGCACGAAGTGCTCGAGCAGCGGCAGGATGTCCTCCCGGCGCTCCCGCAGCGGCGGCAGGTGGATCGCGAACACGTGCAGCCGGTAGTAGAGATCCTCCCGAAACGCGCCCTGCGTCATCGCCACCTTCAGGTCCCGGTTCGTGGCGGCGATGACGCGTACGTCGGCCTTGTGCATCCGCGTGCCACCGAGGCGCTGAAATTC
>QHVD01000259.1:0-760 GCA_003222235.1 Gemmatimonadota bacterium
TGGGGAGCCACAGCGCGGACAGGCCGGTCATCACGACCTCCTTTGGATCACGCATCACCTTCGTACTTGAACGAAACCTTGACCTTCGCTCGATAGCTCTGGACCTCACCGTCTTTCAGCTGCATGTCGAGCTCCGAGACCTCGGCGACACGCAGGTCGCGCAGCTTCTGCGCCGCTTGCCTGACCGCAGCGGCGGCCGCCTTCTCCCAGGACTCGGTGCTGGTGCCGACCAGCTCGATGACTTTGTAGACGCTCTCTGGCACGTGAATCTCCTTGTCAGGTTTGGTTCGTCGCCATGCAGCGGACAGCGCTTAAGGTGCGGGCTTCACGGCAGGGGCGCAACCGCTCCGTGCATCAGGCTCAGGGGGCGCGGCCGTGGCGAGCGATCAGGGTGCGCAGCGCCGCGACGGCGCCGGCGACCGAAATGACCACGAGAGCCGGATAAAGTAGAAGGAGATCCACCCGGATGTTGCATTCGCCGCTGCACACCCATCGGCGGTAGATCGCGTACTCGTAGAGGGCGTAGCCCAGCCAGGCGAGCGCGGAGCCGGCCGCGACCTTGCGTCGGGACAGGCGATAGATCGCCAGGAAAACGGCGGCGGGTATCAGGGCAAGCCATGGCCATGCGATGAAGACGCCCATCGTTATTCCCGCTCCGGGGGGTCCCCTACCGTGCCGCTTGCCCGACGCTGCATAATAGGCCGACGGATCCAGCGCTGCGATTGTCGGCCACCACCGTAACATGGGAGCCTCCGTGAAG
>QHVD01000259.1:847-2985 GCA_003222235.1 Gemmatimonadota bacterium
TGACCGGGTCCGCTTCGGCATGATCGGCGTCGGCATGCAGGGGTCCGGGCTCTTGTCCGAAGCGATCACGCTGCCGGGCGTTGAATGCGCCGCCGCCTGCGACCTCTACGACGGCCGGCATACATTGGCCCGGGAGATCGTCCGGGCGGACCTGCCTGTTACGCGCCGCTATCAGACACTCCTGGACGCCAAGGACATCGACTGCATCGTGGCGGCGGTTCCGGATCACTGGCACAAGCAGGTCGTCGTCGATGCCGTGAGCGCGGGCAAGGACATCTACTGTGAGAAGCCGATGTCGCACAGCCCCGCCGACGGTGTGGCCATGGTCGAAGCGGCGAAGAAGAGCGGCCGCATCGTGCAGATCGGCTCGCAGCGCGTGAGCTCTCAGATCTTTGCCAAGGCGAGGGAGCTGATTTCCCAGGGGATGCTGGGCGACCTGATGCTCGTCGAAGGCTGGCTCGGCCGAAACGACCCCACCGGCGCCTGGGAGTACCCGCCACCGCCGGACCTCTCTCCGCAGAATCTGGACTGGGATACCTGGCAGGGGACGGTCCCGAAACGACCGTTCGATCCCTACCTCTTTGCGCGCTGGCGCTGCAGGAAGGAGTACGGCACCGGGGTCGCCGGCGACCTGCTGGTCCACCTCATCAGCGGCATGCTGTTCATGCTGGGCATCAATGAGCCGCCGAAGCAGGCGTGCGCAGTCGGGGGAATCCGGCGCTGGAAGGACGGCCGCAACATGCCCGACGTGCACGCGGTGGTCTACTACTACGGCGAGCTGCCGGTGTACATGCGGCTGAATCTGGGCACGCAGATGCCGGAGACCTATCGCTTCCAGGGATCGAAGGGGATTCTGGAGATGACCGAATCCGGGCTGACCTATACGCCGCAGAGCGGAAAGGATTCCGCGCCGAGCTATTACGCCAACAGCTTCCCCCGCGCGATGCGGGAGGCGTACTTCCGGAAATGGCACGAAGAGAACGATCCGAAGCTGGGCCAGGAGCGGATGTCCGAGACGATCACATTTCGCGCGCCCGACTACGACGACGTCAGGCCGCATCTGTGGACGTTCTTCGAGGCGGTGCGCTCGCGGAAACCCGTGGTCGAGGACGCGGTGTTCGGGCACCATGCGGCGCTCGCCTGCCACATGGCGAACGAGTCATACTTTCGCAAGAGCGCCGTGGTCTGGGACGAGGCCTCGAAGAGCATTCGGGGCTAGCGGGCGCGTCGCGCCAGACGCGCCACGACTACGGCGAATACCGCGTACGCGGCCAGCGCGGTCAGGGCCGCCGCTCTGTCGGAAACGGGGGGAGGGCCAAAGAATACGTAGGCTTGAATCGCCAGCATCACCAGACCGAATAGGGCGACCGGCACGCGTCGCACAGGAGCCGTGCTGAGGTAGAGCCACATCCCACCGAACAACAGGGCACCTTCCAGGGCGAATGCAGGGCCGGGGAGATTCCACAAACCCAGGCCGAGTTTGGCTGTGTCGTCGTACAGAGGCAGGTCGGGGCGATGTACGACAAGGTCAAACACCCAATGGGAAAGAATCGCGACCGCAACCCAGAGGGCCGTTTGCCGAGCGAGGGGCGTGCGGGTGACCAGTCCGTAGACGAATGCGCCTCCCGCGGACCAGAGAACGGTCGCCAGGAGGCTGTGCGTGTACGGCATGTAGTAGAGATCGAGAGGATTGGAGGCCGTTATTCCGGGAACGATTCGGACCTTCTCGATGCCGAGCAGGATGAAAGGCGCCCAGAAAACATCCAGCAGCTGGACGGCGAGAAAGAGGACCCAGAGGGGGATGGATGGGTCGACTCGCTTGATGGCGAAGGCCGCGCCATAGTGCCCGACGAACACGGGTGGAGTCCTTTCACTGGAGGTATCGGAGACGCTCCGTTGGCCCGCCGTCCAGACTGTCCGTCGAGCTGGGACGCTCCTCAATGAGCTCCTCGGCTGCGACTGTGTGGAACGAGAGCATGCCCCAGTCGCTCGGCCCAACGAACAGCCGATGCCAGGTATTCGGGGGGATGGTGACCCAACGGCGGTCCACTGGTGCACCCGGGTCGCTGACCAATGGATATGGCTCCCAGCGTCGCCCATCCCAAAGCTGGAACTCCCCGTGTCCCAGCAGCGACAAC
>QHVD01000259.1:3166-14628 GCA_003222235.1 Gemmatimonadota bacterium
CGCGCCGCTGCGTCGAGTAGGTGTATGATCGAATCCGTGCGTGCACTCACCACGGTCTCCCGAACGTCACTTCTTCGCGTACTCTTCCGCGCCCAAGAAGTGAAGCGACACGACCGGGATCGCTCACATCCGCTCATCGGCCGTCGGCCCGTAAATCGGCGGCACGGGCACGTCGTTCAAGCGCAGATACACGCTGAGCTGGCCCCGATGATGGATCAAGTGATTGATGTGGGTCCGTACCACCGTGCCACGGGGCGCAGTGAAGAGCGCCCGATCCCCGTGCTTGAGCGACCAGGGCACCGCGTAATCCGCGTCTTGCGACGAGCTCAGAGCTTCCCGGGCGGCGCGAACGTTCGTATCGAACTCCCGCAGCAGCGTCTCCCTCGTCTCGAAGCTGTATTTGGGCGCGGTAGCCAGGTCGAGCGCCGTGTGCCGCACCGTGTTCGCGATCCAGCCGGGCATCCAGGCCACAAGCTGGGCGAGGTGCCCCAAGGCAAACGACTTCGGATGTGGCTTCCACTGGCCTTTGTCCGTGGGCACGCGTTCGAGCAGCCGCCGCGTGGTGGCCATTTCCTGATCAAATTCGGGTAGCAGAGTCTCGGCGATGGTCATGAGAAGATCCGATCGAAGTAACGGGCGGCAGAGCTACCGGCGCTTCTGCGCAAACAGCCACTGCGTGAACTCGTCGGACGCGTACACCGCGTCCCACGAGTTGTGGTTGAGTCCGAGGTACTCGGTGTACCGCACGTCGGTGGACACGGCTTTCAACGCGCCTGCGGGCTCCCGCGATCCAGTGACCGGCACGACGGCGTCCATTTCCCCATGGAAGATCCAAATCGGCGTCTTGGCAAGCCGACGGGCGAGGGCGGGAACGGCCGCGCCACTCTCGGCCGGAACGACCGGAACGGAGCCCCGGAACTGGGGAACGTCCTCGACCCAGCCGCAGATTGGAGCGACGGCGGCAAAGAGCTCGGGGTGCCGGTAGGCGAGATACCACGCCCCATGACCGCCCATGGAGAGACCGGTGAGATACACCCGGGTCGGCTCGACGTGGAACTCGCTCATGGTCTGCCGGAGGGCGGCGAGCGCCATCTCCGCCGGTGCTCCGACCCATTGAGAGTCCGGTGGCACCTGGGGGAAGACGACGATGGCGGGAAAGTGCCGGGGCTCTCGGCGGATCGCGGGACCGAGACCCACAGTGGTTTGAAGCAGTCCATCCGTGCCCCGCTCGCCGGCACCGTGCAGGAAGAGAATGACCGGCCAGCCGGCCTTGGTCGGATAGTCGGCCGGGACATACACCTGATAGCGGTAGCTCTGGCCGGCCACGGTCACCGTTCGGTCGAGGAATCCGGTCTCGACACGCTGGGCGCTGACGGGCGCAGCGAGCAAGAGGAGGAGGAGTGTCGGGTAAGCGAGACGCCGTTCGCGCACGTTAGGCTACCGGACCGGAAGTCCGTTTCGCGTTGGGCTCGGCACCATCAAAAACACACGCGGCATACCCCAAGACGCGCCCGCCGTCGCGCAGCAACCATGGAGTGGGACCGGGCTACTTCATTTGGGCCGCGGCACGCCGCACTATTTCTTGCGGTGAAACATCCTCCTTATGAGTGGCGATCCACCAGCGATTGCCGACCGCGTCCTTCACAGCCGCGTTGCGGTCCCCGTAAAACTGGTCCGCCGGCTCCATGAGCGACGCGGCACCGGCTTCCAGGGCGCGTTTGTACACGGCGTCTGTATCGCTCACGTACACGTAAAGCGTACCGGGCATCGGCGTCGACTCGCCCCGCGCCTCGCCCATCATGACGACCGAGTCGCCGATCCGCACTTCCGCGTGCCCGATGGTACCGTCCGGTCGCGACATGCGCTCGAGCTCCGTTGCGTCGAACACCCGCTTCACGAAGTCGATTAGCTTGGGCACGCCCTGAACGGTCAGATAGGGAGTAACCGTGTGATATCGATCGGGAACTGGTTTCACTGCCATCGAGGTCTCCTCGGGCTACGGCCTATCGGCCCGCGTTAAGCTGCGGCGACTCACCCGCCGGCGCAAGGCCGCGGGATATCAATTCGTCGGTGAAGACGTGGCGCCGCCTCGAGGGTCAGCCCCACGGCCGGCCTCGCCAGGCGGCACCGGCGTAGAAAGCGCCGAGCCCGAGAACGCCAGCTGCCGCAAGGACTAAGCGCAGATGACCCCGGACGATGCCAAGCGCAAGGCCCACACCACCGCCCACGACGCAAATGGCGGCGAGCAGCCACGCCACGATGCGAGCGACCCGGCCGAAGGGGCGTCGGTCGACGACCATGAAGGCGGATTCAGCGATCAGCCTTCGATCTTGTAGATCTCGCGCCGGCCGTACTCTACCAGATCGTGATACCCTTTCATGAGGTTCTCGAACTCCTTCATGTCCTCGCTGTTCTGCCCGCCGCCTCGCATCATGCGCTCGAACTCGTCCATGCTCGCGACTTCCATCTCGGAGACGAGCGTCCAGTACCGCTCGGCACAGAAGTCGGTCATGACGCGCATCTTCGGCATGCCGACCTTCGCGCTGAGCTTGGCCATGGCCAGAAACTTCTCGACCAGCGGCCGCACCCTACCCGGCTTGCAGTACATGACCTCGCGAATGAGCAACATGTGATCTCCCGTGTTCGGGTTGGGCGAAGGAAACCGACGCAAGTGGCCTCAAAACGTGAAGACCTGCTCCTCGGCGATCAGGACGACCGGCGCACCGCCCGTGGAGATCTTGGCCGCATGCGCCAGCGTCTCCTTCCCACCGGCCGAGGCGGCACAGGCCTGCAGGGCCTCGAGGGAGGGGAAATGAACCTCAGCGATGCGATAGAACGCAGGCTTGCCCTGCGGCGAGCTCTGGACCTTGGTCGCGACAATCTTCGTCTTGCCCGCAAGCTTCTTGACGGCCATCGGAACGTGCTCGTCCACGTAGACCCGCTCGAAGGTTTGAACATCTTTCGGAGGCGGGTACATCACCATGAGTTTTGCCGCGGCCATGAGCCCTCCTTGCACTCCGTTGAGTTGAAGCCATCCGGTCCGCGCGGCGGCCGGAACTGACGCGAGGTAGGTGTCCATTTACTCTCATTAATCTCACCTCAACCCAGCGGTCTGGCGACCTCCCAGTGGTGGCCGAATGGATCCACGATTCGCCCGAGGCGCCACCCATAGGCTTCAGCGACCGGTGCAACCTGCGTCGCGCCCGCTGCGACAGCCCGCTCGCACACCGCTAGAGGGTCTTCGACGACGAGCAACATCCGAACCGAGCAGCCGCCCAAGGACTCGGGGCTGAAGTTGAGGTTCTGCGGGGACTCTTCGGCGACCCAGAACTCCGCGCCGGACACCGACAGCTGGGCAACGCCGCCGCCCTCGACGCGATACAACTCCTTGGCGCCGAAGGCGTCCTTGTAGAACGCGACCGCCCGGGCCCAGTTCCTCACCGACAGCGTCGCGGTCACGCACGTTCTAAAGCCATTCGACGCCACGTGGTCGCTCATGCCGAATCCTCTCTGGTCACAGGACTCCACATGGAGGTCAACGATCCTTCCCCTGTCCCCCACTGCCTATTAGACGACATGCCGCGGGCGTGGCCTATGGGCCGCGCTCCCGGCGCCAGACCGGCCCGTCGTCGGGGTCAAGGACGGTACCGGTATGGCGGAAGCCGCACTTCAGAAGGACCCGGGTAGAGGCGTTCGACGCGGGCAACGTATGCGCGCAAACCAGCCGAACGTCATCGCCGGCGAATGCAAAGCCGATCGTACGCGACGCCAATCTGGGGGTCCGTGAACCGTTTGTTAAGTAGCGCGTCCTTCACCTTGGCGCTCACCCCGCCTGGGGGCGCGGCGAACAGATCGGGAAATGGGCTCAAGGCGAACTCGAGCCAGGACATCCGCGCGAGCTCTCGGCCGTGCGGTGCGATGACCCCTTCGCTCAGCGCCGCCAGATGATCGTCCGCCTGCCGCCCGGCGGCGCCGGGCGTGCTGACACCGCGGACGATGATCTTTCCGAACTGCTTACGATGAATCTCTAATAGGGTCCAGAGAGAGGCGTTCGGCGAATCGGCGTCGCTGTTTCGCTCGCACCAGAGGCGGCCGCCGCGGGCCGTCAGCTCAAGCGCTTGTTAGGCGGCCCCGCTCTCAATCACCTGTGGGCACAATACTCGCGGTTTCCACCATGAGAATCACGCTGCGCACGGGCGCGCGCGTGCGATGCGTGACCCCGCGCGGTACGACGAAGCCCTGTCGCGGGCCGAGTGTGACCGAACGCCCCTCGAGATCGATGATAAACTGGCCCTCAACGACATAGAAAAACTCGTCGTCGGCATCGTGCTTATGCCAGTGATACTCGCCTTGCATCACGCCAAGGCGGACGACAGAGTCATTCACCTTACAGAGGGTCTGGTTGTACCACTGGAACTGGCAGGCGTCGATCAAGGGCTGGATCTCGACAACTTCGAGAGCCGGATAGAGGATGTTGAGACGGGTCTCGTAGGGATACGCGGCGCGCTCGCGCATAGTGCCATTCCTGGGAGTAGTCGCCTGGTTGAATTATGCGGCCGGAAGCCGGGGAGCAACAAGAACAAGTCCCACGCTGGGGCCGTAGGGTGCCCCCGGCACTCCCTGCTCACTTACGCCTTCCTCAGGAGCCCAAGACGGCACGCAGGCGAGATAGAAACCCGTCCGGATCCGCGGGGCTGAGCAGCAGACCGTAACCCGCCGTAGTAGGCACGTAGACGGCCCGTGTGCGATCAGTAAGGTACAGCAGCGCCTTGTCTCCGTTCCGAAGACGGAACCAACCCGCCTGATAGCCCGGCAGACCCGTTCCCAGCCGGCGCCACTTCGGTCGGAGGTCCTGTTCCCGCGTCAGATCGACGCGCCGGACCAGGTTCAGTCGGAGCTGCGCCTTCGGGATGAGTCGGCCGTAGAGATCGCCCCGTAAACGCAGTCCCTCTGGGCGGATCTCAAAGCTCGAGGAGTGAGCGCCACGTACCGACGTAGCGGCCAGCACCATGGCGCCGAGAAGAATGATGATGACGGGGATCAGAAACCACAGATAGCGGCTCTCCGCCGGTGCGATCGGGAAAATGTTCATGGAGCCTCCGGTGGGGCCTCGAGCCCGCGGGCGCATCCGTCGTTGAACGATAGTTCGTGCCCACCAGGGCACAACACTCCTTCAAGCGCGTGTTAGGCAGCGACATGCCGCGATCGTTCCTAGCCACGCGTGACCCTCCACAACACGAGTAGCGCCACCGCGCTCGGAACGGCAAACACCACCAGGAGGAAAGGAGCTTCTTCGGCCACCGAGTAGCCGGCCTTAGAGACCCCAACCCACATGTTGATGCCCGCAGCGACAAGCCAGAGCGGGATGAACACTTTGATGGCTCCAATGAGTCCGACCGCCGGTGTAGGATCACCGACCCAGCGCCCGATGAGGAGGCATAGAGTGAGAAGAACGAAGCCTCCGACGATGACCTTGACCGTGTGCATCATGGCGCTTGGTCGCCCCTCATTGACGCTGGGTCGGGCGTGTGGCTGTGCGTGGAGCTTGGGTGAACGTAATGGAGCACAAGTCCCGAGAGCGCCAAGGCGAGGCCAAGGACGGCAGCTCCCAAGTCAATCCAACTCCTCCCAAGACCCGGCGCCGCCAGCTTCAAGCGCCTGTTAGGCAGCGCAGTCGGCGGAGTTGTCTCTAGCTGCCAAGCTGCCGCTCTTCCCGTGCCTTGCTGAGCAAACGCTCTGCGAAATCGAGCCGCTCCTGTGTTTCTGCTTGCTCCTGTTGGAGGCCCTGAACAACGCGTTCAAGTGCCTCAAGCCGCGCAGTGACGTCGGGCGATGGTGATTCTCGACGAGTAGCCCACAGACGAGCGACCTTGACAATCGTGAAAGCAGCAGTCCCCACAACTGTTATGAGTGCGACAAGAGACACAAAAGGGTCCATGTGGCCTTCCTCGTTTAGGCCTAAGACTCGCCTGCGCTGCCTAACGGGATGCGCTTAACCTGCGGCGCCGACCCCGTGTCGGCAGCCCGCGGATTGACAGTGGCACGGAGTTCGCCGGTACACCAACGCATGGCGTCCCACATCCGGGCGCCGGCAGCTTCAAGCGCCTGTTAGGCAGCGACGAAGTGAGGATTCTCAATTAGGCCCACCAAGTTGCCAAACGGATCGGCGACCGTTGCCACACGAATGTCGCCACCGACGTCCTGAACGGGCGCCTTGAGGGTCGCGCCCGCTCGAGTGAAGTGCTGGACCGCCACGTCGACGTCCGGCACACCCCAGTAGGCTACTGCTCCACCCGTGCCCGGAGCTACCCCCTTCGTGTCTGGATCCAGCCCGAGTTCGTAGCCGCCAATGTTGAAGCCGACGTAGAACGGCTCGTCGAAGTAGGGTTGAACGCCGAAGGCCGTGCTGTACCACGCCTTGGCGCGTTGCAGGTCGGGTACATGATAGATGACCGTGCGCAGACCGAGGATCATCAGCTGCTCCAGGGGCGTGGTGGGTTGGGGGAAAGCGGCGTCGGGCGCACAAACGGAATTCTACCCTACTTGGGCGCGCCCGGCCAGCTTCAAGTGCTTGTTAGGCGGCGCCTCGTCCCGATCGATCTTGTCAGGAAACGGGCCCGGCATGACGTACGTAATAGGCGCCCCCGGCATCGAGAATGGCCGGCTTGGGCACGAAGCTGACGTACGTCGGGAATCCGAACTCACGGTCAAACTCTACCACTACATCCTTCAGCCAATCGTCGTCCCTTGCCGAGCGGATGTAATTGAAGATCTGCTCAACAGTGGGGAACCGCCCGCGTTGGTCCGGGGGCACTTCGGCACCGCTGTCCAAGAGGACAACACGATTGACGGCGCCGGCGATGACCTCCACTCGCGCCCATTGTGTGACTTCCGGCGGGCAGAAGCACGCCTGCCGCACCTCGATCACGTAGTCCTGGAAGCTCCGAGCGGTCCACTGTGCCTCGGCCTGAGCCAGCGCACGGAGCTCGGCAGGGGATAGAGGGGACTCGCACGCCGCGAGGGCGGCGGCGACACATCCGAGGATGGGCACCCTGCAGCGGCCAATCATAGTCTGGCCCCGCGCCGGGCGCCACAGTGAGCGGTAATGACCGTAACGCGGACGTGAGTCATTCCCCGGAAGATACCCTCCGGTGGCCGCGGCGCGTCACTTGTCGGCGCCGCCTAAGGCAGCTTCAACGCAATGTTAGACGGCACCAGAACCACAGACCGTTCCGTTCGCGTGGGATGCAGCGTCATCAAGGTTGCTTCTGAACGCGGTAATGCAGTTGAACCAGACCATCCTCGAAGCGATCAATGGAGTGCAAATCCAAGGGCACGTGACGACGACGCCGCGCTATCAATGGGATGCCGTCCCCAATGAAAACGGGGGCCACACTGATGACGAACTCGTCGATCGCCTGCGCATCAAGAAACGAGGCGATGATCTCGCCACCGCCCATCAACCAGATATCCTTGCCAGGCTGCTCTCGAAGACGGCTCACGAATGGGCCGATTGCATCGTTCACGAACTCCACGCCTGACGGGACGTCAGCTGGCGGCGGATGACGGGAGAAAACGATGTTCCGACTCTGTGAGTCGAACTTCGCCCCCATTCGCAGGCTCACCTCGTAGGTCTTCCGGCCAAGCACCTTCGTGTCAACCGACCTCATGAAGGCGTTCATGCCATAGAAACCTTTTGGTGCCGGGCGGGACGTCAGCCATTCGAGATCGCCGTCGGAACGCGCGATATAGCCGTCTGCGCTGGTCGCGATGTGGACGATGACTTTGCGACGCTTCGTCACGAGTCCGATCTCCGTTGCCAAGAGCCTAGGAGCGCGCCGATACGCGCGGCCGTCTAACGCTGAAGCTCAGCAGCGGCGGGTTCGGCGGCGTTCCGCTCTCACTTTAGGCCGAGTTTCTTGTTCTGCTCCAGGAGCGAGACGGCTTCGCGAAGCCGCCGCTCGCGTGTCTCCTCCTTCTTGGCGAGCATGATCCACCCGATATAGTGCCTGCGATAGGAGGGCCCGAGGTTCCGGAAGTTGTCCCAGGCCTTCGCGTTTGCCGTCAGGGTCTCTTTCACGAAGCGAGGGATATCATCTAGCTCGCCCTTGCTCTGCTCCAAGAGCGAGATGGCTTCGCGCAGCCGCCGCTCGCGCGTCTCCTCTCTCTTGGCGTCCATGATCAACTGAATGTAAGACCGGCGACGGGACGGCGTGAGGTTCCGGAAGTTCTCCCAGGCCTTCGCGTTTGCCATCAAGGCCTGTTTCACGAAGCGAGGAATCTCCACGTCGCCCTTGCTCTCTTTCGCCTGTGCCCCTTCGCCGAGCATCGCGATGTCGATCTTCGCCAGCCCGGCCTCGGTCATTCGGCCTTCGCGGATCAGCTTGCGCAGCCTTCGTTTGTTCAGCGCCGACCACGTAGTGCAGTCCCGACGAGGCGTGAACTTCTGCGCGAACTTTTCGTCGTCCATCCTCTTGACGATGCTATCGATCCAGCCAAAGCACAGGGCCTCCTCGACCGCCTGGTCGTAAGAAATGCGAGGCTGACCAGTATGTTTCTTGTAGTAGATGAGCCAAACCTCGGTCTCAGCCTGGTAATGCTTCGTCAGCCAGGCGCGCCACTCCTCGCGGCTGGTTACATACAGCGTCTTGCGTGTTTCCATTTCGTCCTCTCCGCTGCGCTCGCAGACAACGATCGCCGCCGAACGACACCGCTCATCGGCGCGCCTTCTACTCGCCCGGCTTCAGCGCCGCAAGGATTTGCCTGATGGCCCCGACGTGATAGGCCGTGTGAGCGGCGGTGGAGAGAGCGGCGGCAGCGCTCATGTCGTCCCAACTCCTGCGCGTGGCGACGACCTTCCGCCATTTGTCGGCTTCGTGGCGGAGACCGTCGCGCAGAGCTCGCCACTGATCCTCGGAAACCGTGGTGCGCTGCCAACTGGCGTTCCAGTCGGCGCCGGCCCACGGATTCGCCTCGCCCGCCGCCCAGCGGTTCAGGATGGAGAGGCCGAAACGAACGTGATCGATGTGCGCGGCGATGGTCGGTTTTCCGGGCATGGGCCGCTTCGACGCCGCGCTCGCGCCGATCGTGTCGAGCTGGCGAAGCAGGCCGGGATCGCCGGGGTTGTGGAGATACGCCTCCTGGCCCGGCGGGCCATCGAAGATCTCCGTCAGCATGTTGGACAACGCGCGTTGAAAGACTGAGTCGGTGGTGTTCATCACTATGTCCTGGTGCAGAAAGCGCCGAGAAGTTGGTTTGTCCCGGCCGCCGCACGTTACGGTGGTTGGGCGAATCCGTCGCCCTGACACCTCCCGCGCCGCTCCGCCCGCCGAACGGACCGCGCTTAAGCTGCGGCGCCGACCCCTGTCGGCGTCACGCCGATTGAGGCTGCCACGGAGGTCACCGGGGCACAAACGCAATTCCTCCCAAAACCGGTCGCCGGCAGCTTCAAGCGCTTGTTAGGCGGCGCCTCACATCAGTCCGCCCGCCGCCGTGCCCGGTGGCGTGCAATGGCCCACCCCGTCATCACGCCGCAGATCAGCGCGCACAGGCCCCACGCACCCCTGCACACACCCTCCGGCGGGCGCCACAATCCGACCGAGCAGGGCCGCGCTCCGGACCCCAAAGCGAACCACAGCATCTCCACCGTGATCCCGGCCAGCAGCACAGCCGCCAGTAGGTCGTTCCAATGTGTGAAACCGAACACTTGGAACGTGATCATCAAAGCCGCGACGAACAGAAGCGCGGTGACGACATACGCGACGCCCGGGGGGACGTGTACTCGGGGACTTGCCACCCAAGCCTGCTGGGCTAGGACGAGTCCTGCTCCAGCGAACAGGACAGCAACTGCGAGCATCGCCTTCGGTTGAGCGGGACCGGTCATGGTGTTCGCGTGCCGCCTAACGATACTGCCTGCAACGGCGGGTTAGGCGGCTCCTCTGACGGCCTAATTCAATCATGGTGGAAGTGGAAGCGGTTCCCGTCCAGATCGGCGACAGTGAACTGCCTCAACCCCCACGGCTTCTTTTCCAAAGGATCAACGATGTTTGCTCCTGACGCTTTCAACTCGCGGTACGAGGCATCAATATCTTCTGCGAACACCCAGTGAACCGCGGGTTCGAACGGCGGCCTTCTCCTCCGGAAGAAGATCACAACGTCTCCCCGTGACACAGCCCCGATCTCCTTGTCCGGATAGAGCCACCCGATCTCGAAGCCGAGAGTGTCTCGATAGTGCTGCTGCGCTCGTGCGACATCCGCGACCGGCAGTTCGGGCACCGGCTGACTCATCGAGGACAAGGGCTCTTTTGCGCTCACAAGACTCTCCTTACTCGCCACATGCTGCTCATTGGTGCGCCGCCTAACGGGATGCGCCTAAGCTGCAGGCGCCGACCCCCGCCGGCGCCACGCCCCTTGAGCCTACCACGAAACCTGTCGGCGCACAAACGCCATTCCTCCGACAACCGGGGCGCCGTCAGCTTCAAGCGCTTGTTAGGCGGCGACCCTACGGGGCAATGACTTGACCGGTCGCCGTCCCTTCGACGCTCCCGACATAGGCTTGGGCCACTGTGGCGGCTGGCAAGCCGTCTTGGAGCGGCATGCCGAGTGCCTGTAGGGTCTCGGTAACCCAGGGGGGGCTCACCACATTGATCCGAATACCCCGGGGGGCCTCGAGCGCGGCCGCTCGGGTAAAGCCCTCGAGGCCGGCATTCACAAGGCTAACCGCGCCGCTGCCGCGAGATGGTTGCTGGGCCAGAATGCCACTCGTAATGGTGATCGAGCCGCTGTCGACGACAGCGCCGAGTCCGTACCTGACGAGGTTGACCTGGCCCATGAGTTTGTTGTCGAGGCTGAAACGGAAATCAGTATCCGAGAGCTCGTCGAGGGACTTGAAGCAAGCCTGACCGGCAGCGCTGATCACGGCGCCGACCTTGCCGACCTTCGCGTACAAGCGTCGGATGGAGGCCGGGTCGCCTATGTCGACGTGTAGGGGCGCCTGCTGGCGACTCGCGGGAAGGATCTCGTGTCGACGGCCGAGGGCCGCGGCGATGGCCTTGCCGATGGTGCCGGTGGCACCGATGAGGAGGATGCGCATGAAAGGAATCTAAGTCGAGCGACAATGGGTCGCCGCCTAACGGCATGCGCTTAAGCTGCGGCGCCGACCCCCGTCGCGCCGCGTCGATTGAGAGTACCACGAAGGCTGCCGGGCACAAACGCAATTCCTCCCACAATCGGGCACGGGCAGCTTCAAGCGCTGGTTAACGAGAGCCCCATCGTTGCCCGATCGCGGAACTCTGCGTCACAAGGGACGGCTGAAGGTCTCTCAGCCGTTCACCAACGGGCGGACTGTAAAACGCCGCAAGGGCCTTGAGCTCCTCCAGGGAAAAGCTACGAGCGTAAAGTACCGCGATGCTATCGAGGAGCTCCGGAGTATCGTGAACGAGTCGGGCCTCAAAGCGTGTCCA
>QHVD01000334.1 GCA_003222235.1 Gemmatimonadota bacterium
CGCCGGAGAACATCCTCGTCGTCAAGAACCTGAACCAGCCGGGCTTGGGACTCAATTTCGTGATGCGGGCGCTGCACTACAACCAGTTGACCCCCACCCCATGGAACGGCTTCGCGGCCTTGGCAGAGACGTACCGCGCTTTCGATGCGGACGACCAGCGTCGGGAGATTTTCCTCGAAGGACCGCAGGTCAATCTGGACAGCGGCGAGGCGGCCTTTGACCGGTACGGGAATCCATTGGTCTTCACAGTGGACATCATTGATGAGACTAACGCTGGGGAAGGTGAGGGCACCCGTATCATGAAGTGGCCTCCGGACCCGAACCGAGCTGGCCCCGATAACGGCAACGATTTCGCCTACTTCCGCCTTGGCGACATCCTGCTCATCAAGGCCGAGGCACTGAACGAGCTATACCCGGGCAGCGGCGAGGCCCTTGCCCTGCTGAATGCGCTCCGTGCGCGAGTCTTCGAGCCAGACAAGCCGCTGACCACGGTGGACCGTGACGTGATCTTGCGCGAACGACTGCTCGAGCTCACCGCCGAGGCGAAGCGGCGACAGGATCTCATCCGACACGGCCGGTATACTCAGGCGTGGTCGTTCAAGCAGGCTGGGGGTCCCCATCTCATCCTGATGCCGATTCCGCAGTCGCAACTCGACGCCAACCCGATGCTGGTGCAGAATCCGGGGTACTGATTTGCTGGCGCCAGCCCACCTTAACCGGTTGCCTCAGCTTCCGGTCGCACTGCACGAAGAAGTGCTTGCCCTCGTTGGGCGGCGCAGGCTGTTCGGCGTCGGGATCGGGTGGGTCGACGCGCATCTGCTGACGGCGTCGCTCGTAGCCGGCGCGAGGCTGTGGACGCTCGACGCCGGGCTCGCTCGTGTGGCGCAGGGGCTCCGCGTCGCGCGCTGAAGAAAATGTTGGCCTCGCCCGTGCCCGCGCCGAGCGGGCGGGCATCACATCCTGCTGATCGGGAGAGGGGGAACGGCATTCCTCCCTCCGTGCGGCCGTCCTTCCCGGCCACGATTGTGTGGACGCGCGCGCACGGGTCCGCAGTGGTCGCTCCACGATCGGCGATGCCAACTTCCCCCGGCCCAGCACCTTAGCAACACCGTGGGCATGGCACTCGCCGTGCGCCTTATCGGGCACGGCCGGGACCCAGTCGCCAATCCGGTGTCCTGGGTTCATCCACGTGACATGAGGAAGTGACGCACCGTGAAGAGGCTTCTGGCACTCTTCGTTCTCCTGTGGGCCGGGGCCGGATGTCGAGACGCTCGTCCGGCGTCCGCCGATGGGGCGGCGGCGCACGGGGAGTCGGATGACACCTGGCAGCTCGTCAGCAGCGGTGCCGATGGCGAGAGCATCTATTTTTCGTTCGGCACCATGGCTCGCACGGCTCGGGGCACCATGTTGACTTGGAGCAAGCTCACGTGGCCGAACGGCAACCGGAAGGCGATCGGCCGGCTCGAGTACGACTGCCGGGGACGCTGGCGAATGCTTTCCGCGGCTTCGTATGACCCGGACGGCAACATCATCGACTCGAAGACCGACGGGAAGCCGTCTCCCTGGTACGACATCGTGGCGGACACCGCGGCGCAGGACTACCAGCGAGTCGTTTGTGGGCGGTGAACCCCAGGCCGTGGACACGTCTTCACGCCCCGCCTTGCCCGTGCTTTCCGGCCACGATTGTGTGGACGCGCGCGCACGGGTCCACGGCTGGTCCGTCCGTGATCGGCGAAGCCAACTTCCCGCCGCCCAGCAGGTTAGCAACACTGCGGGCGTGGCATCCGGCCTGCACCGCATCGCGGGATAGTTCGGATGCCGTTTTCGACTCCCTTTTGGGTTCGTCACACGTGAAATGCTCTACCAGGAACTGATTACGCAGGCATTTGAGAAGATGGGGCCGGAGCGGGTCGCCGGAGGGCGGACCGCGACCGGCTATGAGTGGCACAACTGCTTTCTCGCGGTGGCCCTCGGCAGGCATCTGAACAGCGTTGCCACAGCCGCGCGCCTGACGGGCCTCGAATTCGCGGAGATCGAGACGATCATGCGCATGTGGGACAGGAACCAGGCGGCGTTCGTCGCGCTGGCCGACGACTGGTTGGAGCGTAGGCGCGTCCCGCAGCCCGAGCCGGCGAACGTCTCATGGGACGGCCCCGAGCGCACCGCACGCCAAACGCTCGTTCAGAAGGTTGAGCGCCGGTTAGTTGCCTGATGTCGTCTCGAGCAGCCGCGCCGCCCCCTCCCCCCGGGCGCGGCGGGGCGGCGTGACGTCCTGTCCTGACACGTCGCCCCTGATGGCTTCAACGACCGTTCAGCATCTGTCAGTCGAGGTGTGAACCCGCAGAGGGTGAGGTCACCCCTCAGTTCGGTGGGATCGTGAGCTCGATGACGTCCCCGGGGTGCACGGTGACCCGCTCGCTGATGGGGTTCTGCCGGGCTCCGATCGGGTGCATCTCGAACTGGAGCTCCGAGATGTTCCCGACGATGTCGGGCCGCAGCATGAGGACGCGCGTGGAAAGCCCGGGCACCATCCCAATCCGGATGCGCTGTCCCTGGCGCCACACGTAGATGTCCATGTCGAGGAAGTTTTGATTCTCGACCTTCACGGCGGTCTCAGCCTGCGGCGTCGGCTCGTCGCCGGCCCTCGGGCGGTGAGCGCACCCCGCGACGAGTAGCGCGACAGCGCACCAAGCGAAGCGGCTCATCTCCATGGCCTTGGGCACGGGGGATGGGACCGGAATCTACCGCACGCGTGTCTGGCGCGCCGTAGCCCTCGTCCCTACCTTGCGGTCCCATGATCCAATGGCTCCAGACCCGGCTCGGGCTCAGCCCCGAGCTCGAGGCGAGGCTGCTCGGCACCCTCGTGACGGTCATGGGGCTCTGGCTCCTGCATCGGCTCGCCCTGGCGCTTGTGTACCGCCGGGTCAGAGACCCGTGGATCCGCTACCGCTGGCGCAAGAGCTCGACGTACGCGCTGCTCGCGACCGGCATCGTGATCGTGGGCCGGATGTGGTTCGCCGGCGTGCAGGCGCTCGCGACGTTCCTCGGCCTCGTCGGGGCGGGACTCGCGATCGCGCTCAAGGATCCGGTGTCCAACCTGGCTGGCTGGGCGTTCATCATGTGGCGCCGACCCTTCGAGGTAGGGGACCGCGTGCAGGTCGGCCCCCACGCGGGCGACGTCATCGACCTTGGCCTGTTCCAGTTCACCCTCAACGAGATCGGGGTCTGGGTGGACGCGGACCAGTCGAGCGGCCGGATCATCCACATCCCGAACGGCCAGGTCTTCACCGAGCCGATCGCGAACTACGACAAGGGCTTCAAATACATCTGGAACGAAGTGCCGGTGCTCGTGACCTTCGAGAGCGATTGGAGGAAGGCGAAGCAGATCCTCACGAAGATCGCGGTCCAGCACGCCCAACACCTCACCGCGGGGGCCGAGCAGGAGTTGCTCACCGCGTCCCGCCAGTACGTCATCAACTACACCAAGCTCACGCCGATCGTCTACACAAGGGTGGTCCAGACCGGCGCGGTGCAGCTGACCATCCGCTACCTGATTGAGCCCCGCAAGCGGCGCGGCACCGAGCACGCGATCTGGGAGGACGTCCTCACCGAGTTCGCGCGCTGTCCGGACATCGAGCTGGCGTACCAGACGACGCGGGGGTTCAAGCGGACCGACGAGGGGAAGCAGGCCCTGCGGACCGCGCCGCTGCAGTCGCGCGCCTCGCCCCAGCCCACTCCTGCGGACGACCCCGACGACTGAGCGCGGCGCTCGGCGCGACGGTGCGGCGTCACGCGCACAGGGCTGGCATCGCCAGCCCCTCTAGCACGGCTGCCGTATTTAGGATCGTAACGAACTCCCCGTTCAGATCAGCCAGCGCCAGCGAGTGGACGTCCTCCGCGCGGTGGCGCCTGCCGTCGGGTCCGATCCGGTCGAACGTCGCGGTGGCATCGGAGACGACATACGTCTTGAACCCCAGGTTCGCCGCCATGCGGGCCGTGGTGGACACGCAGTGGCCGGTTTGGAGGCCCGTGATGACCACCGTACTCACGCCGCACTGCCTGAGCATGACCTCGAGCCCGGTGCCGATGAACGCGCTGCTCACGGACTTGCTGATCACGGGCTCTCCGGCGAGCGGCTCCACGCCGGACTTGATCGCGTTCCCCGGGCGGCTCGGATGAAGCGGTGAGCCTGGCCAGCGCGAGTCGTGCCGCACGTGCATCAGCACTCGGCCGCTCGCGCGCCAGGCGCGTTGCAGGCGGGCGATGCTCGCCTCCATCTCAGGGTTGTTGCGGCCGCCGCCCCAGGCCGGCTCGTCGAAACCTTCCTGGACGTCGATCACGAGCAGCGCTGCGTTGTAGGGCAGGGGATGCATGGGCCTCCTCAAAGGGCGGACTGACGGACCGGCGGACCGCCGGACGGAGGGGTCCGACGGACCGCGGGTGCGCCCCTCCGGCCGAGCGCCAGCCGCTGCGAGACCTGGATCCACACCACGGCGCCCAGGGTCAGCGTCATCGCGGCGAGCGTTCGTGTGGTGATGGGCTCGCGCAGCAACAGCCAGCCGAGCAGCACGGCGATGACCGGGTTCACGTATGCGTACGTGCCCACGATGGTCGGCGACGCGTGGCGCAGGGCGTAGGTGTAGGCGCTGTAGCCGACGATGGAACCGAACACCACGAGGTAGGCCATCGCCCCGAGGCCTTTCGAAGTGATGTGCCAGGCGCCCCACTCACCCACGCCGGAGCCGACGAGCGCGATGGCGCTGCCGCCCACGATCATCTGGATCGCCGCGCCGACGTAGGGGCTCGTCTCCGTGGGGTGCCGCTTCCCGTACACCGAGCCGAGCGACCAGGACGCGCTCGCGCCCGTCAGGGCGATCGGGCCGCGGAGATCGGCATGCAGGATCTCCGCAGGGCTGGCGCCGACGAGCAGCGCGGTACCCAGAAATCCGATCACCAGGCCGGTGGCGACCCGCCAGTTGAGGTCGCCCGAGCCGCCCGGAATGACCGCGTCGAAGAACGCCATCCACAGCGCGACCGTTACGACGAAGATGCTCGCCACCCCCGACGCGGTGTACTGCTCGGCCCACACCACGAACGCATTGCCGCCCGCCAGCAGCAGCACCCCGACAACCGCCTGCGTGCGCCAGTCCGTGAGCCGCTGCGGAAGCCGGTCGCCCAGCGCGAGCGCGGCGGCGAGCAGGATGGCTCCGGCGCAGAGGAACCGCAGCCCCGCGAACAAGAACGGCGGCAGCTCGCCGACCCCGATCTTGATGGCGAGATAGGTCGACCCCCAGAAGACGCAGACCACGAGATAGGCGACGAGCGCCTTGCCGCGCAGCGCCGCCATATCAGTCCGGCTCCACCGGGGTGAACCCCGGCTTCTCGAACACGGTGCCCAGCACGATCGTCGTGCGCGTGCTCATCTCCTTCTTTCCGGGACCGCGCAGGTCGCGCAGCAGTCCCTGCAGGCTCTCGATGTCTGGCGCCGCGACCTTGAGGATGTAGCAGTCCTCGCCAGCCACGTGGTGGCATTCGAGCACGCCCGGGTTCCTCTCCATTTCGCGCATGCGCGGCTCGTCACCCACGTAGTCGGAGTTCGCGTAGCGCACCGCGACGAACGCCGTGACGGGATAGCCGACCTTCTTGCGGTCGAGTCGCGCCCCGTACCCGGTGATGTAACGAGACTCCTCGAGGCGCTTCACGCGTTCCATGACCGCGGGCCGCGACAGCCCCACCGCGTCGGCGAGCGCCTGATAACTCGCACGCCCATCGCTCGCGAGCAGCCGCAGGATGTGGCGATCCACGACGTCCAGCTCGGTCTTAATCGACATTTAGCAGGTCCATTAGCTCTTTTCCCTACGAGACGTCAACGCCTTGCCATCCATCAGAAACTTATCATAAGAGTAATCGGTTCCCAGGCTACTATCTATCCGTTTCTAGCGCTCGAATTGTCCTTTGCTGGGGACACGGTAAGTCGTTACTATTCCGCCATGTCCGGCCCCGCCCCCCTCGGCCCCCCCGGCCCGCTCGGCGGCAGCGCCGAGCTCGGGGCCCTGCGCGAGCTGGTTGGCGCTTTCCCTTCCGTGCTGCTCGGCTACTCCGGTGGGGTCGATTCGGCGCTTCTAGCCGTCGTGCTGCGCCAGGAGCTGGGCTGGGCTCGCATGCTGGCGGCCATCGGCCGCAGCGCGTCGTACCCAGGAGTCCAGTGGGAGACGGCGCGCCGTGTGGCGGAGCGGTTCGACGTGCCCATCCTGGAGATCGATACCCACGAGCTCGAGGACCGGCGCTATCTGGCGAACCCGACCAATCGTTGCTTCTTCTGTAAGACCGAGCTGTGGAGCCGGCTCGTCCCGGAGGCCCGGGCGCGCGGGCTCGCCGTCGTGTGCGACGGCACCAACGCCGACGACTTGCGCGAGCACCGGCCTGGCTACGTGGCCGGGCGGCGGGCGGGAGTTCGCTCCCCGCTCGCCGAGGTCGGCATGACGAAGGCGGAGATCCGTGCAGCGTCGCGAGCGTTGGGGCTCCCGACCTGGGACGCGCCCGCGGCACCCTGCCTGTCGAGCCGGGTGGCGTACGGGCTGGCGATCACGC
>QHVD01000335.1 GCA_003222235.1 Gemmatimonadota bacterium
GTCCACTCCGCTCCGGAACGCGTGCTCCTGCGGGCCCATGCCGACGCCGCCGAAGACCGCCGCGCCGGTGAGGGGTGTGTGCACGGCGAGCTCGGCGAAGTGCGCGTCGATCTGCGCGGCGAGCTCGCGGGTGGGCGCGAGGACCAGGGCGCGGGTCACGCCGCGGCGCTTCGCCAGGAGCCGCTGCATGATGGGGAGGAGGAACGCCGCGGTCTTCCCGCTGCCGGTCATCGCGCAGGCGAGGACGTCGCGGCCCGCGAGAGCGGGGGGGATGGCGTCTCTCTGGACGGGTGTCGGGCGGGTGAAGCCGAGCTCGCGCGTCGCACGGAGGAGGGCGGGGTCGAGGCCGAGGCCGGTGAAGGGCATGAGCGGGCAGGTGTAGGGGAGTGCGCTCGTCCGCGCAACGTCGCGCCCATGCCACGTTGCCCCCGGACTCGTTGCCCCGTATGGATCGGGCCTTGGCGGCCACCTGCGATCATCTGCTCTGGGGCGCCGCGGATCTCGACGTCGCGGTCGCCGCGCTGGCGGAACGCACCGAGGTTCGTGCGACCGCGGGTGGGCAGCATCCCGACCTCGGTACGCACAACGCCATTGCGGCGCTCGGCCGCAAGCGGTTCCTGGAAGTGATCGCTCCCGATCCGACGCTGCGGCCCGGCGCACTTGCTCGGTGGCTCGCCAGCATCAAGGCCCCCACGTTGATCATGTGGGCCGCGCGCACGCCGAGCGCCGCCGACACGGCGGCCCGGGCGGAGGCCTCGGGATATCAGGCCGCCGTGGTCGAGGGACACCGGGCGCGACCCGACGGCAAGCTCGTACGCTGGACGAACGTCTTCGTCTCCGGTCACGGCGGCGGGACGCTGGTCCCCTTCTTCGTCGAATGGCACGGCGGCTCGCACCCCGCGGACGATGGCCCCGGGGGCCTGCGGCTCCAGGCGCTCCGTGCCGAGACGCCGCAAGCCCAGGCGCTGCGCGCGGTGCTGAAGGCGCTCGACGTACGTCTTGCGGTCCGCAGGGCGCCCACCGCCCGGCTCGTCGCCGTGCTCGACACGCCGCGCGGTCGAATCGAGCTGGCGGGACCCTAGACGGCCGGCGTAAGGAGGCGAAGCCCGGCCTTCAGGGGTCGACGAGGCTCCGATGTGCTATGTGTCCGGAACACCGGAACAGGGGGCGTCGATGGCCAGAAAGAGGACGAAGGGCAAGACGACGAAGAACGTCGCTCGGAAGAAGGTCACCAAGGCTGCTGGTGCCAAGCGCAGGACGGGGAGCGCCGCGAAGATGCCGCGTGAGCCGGCTCCGAAGACATCCCCTCCGAAGGCCGCGGTCCCCGGGGCCGTCGAATCGACGGGAGCCCTCGACCTCCTCCGCGCTTGGTCGCCGTCCCGCTACTCGAAACGCTGATCCCGAAGAGCCCGGGAACTGTCGCCCCGCCGAGTTGCGGGTGTGAGCCCTCGAGTACAACCAGGATCCGAGCTACCTGGCCGAGCTCCTGATTCACAAGCTGACCGTGGAGGCGCGGCGGCGGGCGAAGCGGTCCGGGCTCAGCCGACGCGAGCTTGCGCGTCGCCTCGGCACCTCGGTGCCCCAGCTGTACCGGCTCCTCGACCCGGCCAACACGCGCAAGAGCCTGGGGCAACTGGTAGGCCTTCTCCATCTGCTCGACTGCGATGTGCGAGTCGTCGTGAGTCCCCGGCGGGCCGCCTGACGCTCCGCTGCTGGGGTCCAACTACGCCGCCGACTGCGTTGCGGAGCGGCCGGTGACTGGGCATTCACCCCTCGGATGCAATCAGACGAAACACGCCGTCGCGCCGATCGACCGTCTCGGGGCGTGCTCGCGGTAGCGCGCCGCGCGAAGACTCACTCGGAGTCGGGATTCCCCCTATGTGCTCCGGACATACTTCCCGCGTATTCACGTCCGCCAGTACCCGGACGATCTGGTTTTGCTATTGACGACCAAGCGTCCGTCGTGCGAGTTCCTTCTGCATCCGAGACCCGACCGCTTTGGAGGGTCGATTGGCGACGGACGTGGTTCAATATGCGCTCTTGGGGCTGATCTCGGTGCGGCCCGAAGGTGCTCACGGCTATCAACTCAAGGTCAAGTTCGACGCCCTCTACGGCGACTTCTGGAGCCTGAACTACGGGCAACTCTATCGGACGCTGGACCGGCTCGAACGCGCCGGGCTCGTCCAATGCACCGAGGAGGTGCAGAGCGGGCGGCCGAGTCGGAAGGTTTATCGCATCACCGCGAGCGGACAGCACAGTCTCGACGACTGGCTACTGCTCCCGCCGACCGACGAGCCGCGCCCGCTGCGGGATGACCTCTCCGTCAAGCTCCTCTTCTTGACTGAGGCTCGCCGCGAGGAGACCCTTGCGCTCGTCCGAAGCCAGCGCGCAATCTACCTGCACCACCTGGCCCGACTGACGAAGCGGCGGACGGTTCTCGAGGAGAGCGGACAGGACATGTTCGTGACACGGCTGCTTCTTCTCCAGGCGGACATGCGCGTTCGGGCCGATCTCGCCTGGCTCGACCTCGTGGAGAAGGAGCTGCTTCAGCGAATCGAGGGCAAGAAGGCCCCACGTCCCACGCCCCCCAAGCACCGATGATCCGATTCGACAACGTCAGCAAGGTCTTCGGGGAGGGCCAGACGCGGGTCGACGCCTTGCGCGGGCTCTCGCTGCAAATCCCCGCTCGGCAGTTCTGCACCATCATGGGGCCGAGCGGGTCGGGCAAGAGCACGGTCCTGCACCTGGTCGCGAGGCTGACCAAGCCGACGGAGGGAGAGATCTACCTGGGGGACCGGCCGCTCTCCGGGATGGCGGAGCGGGACGCGGCCATGATGCGACGCCGGGAGATCGGGTTCGTCTTCCAGTTCTTTCACCTGATCCCGTATCTCAGCGCCGAAGAGAACGTCTCGCTGCCGCTCCTGTTGGATGGGCTCTCCTCGGCGAGCGTCCGGCAGCAGACGGAGCGCGTCCTCACGCTGGTCGATCTGTTGCACCGCCGACGGCACAAGCCCAGCGAGCTATCGGGGGGCGAGATGCAGCGCGTGGCCATCGCCCGCGCGCTCGTCACGAGCCCTCGTGTCATCCTGGCCGACGAGCCGACGGGCAATCTCGACTCCACCGCGAGCCACGCGATCATGCGGCTCCTTCGGCGCAGCAGCGATGAGCTCGGCGTCACCGTCCTCATGGTCACGCACGACCCGGTGTGCGCCTCCTACGGTGAGCGGGTCGTGCGTCTCATGGACGGCCAAGTGGTCGAGGACATCGACGTGACGGAAGGAGCGAGCGAGGAGGTGAGCAAGCACGTCGCGCACCGCCGACAAGATGGATAGCAACGGCCAGCCTCGGCCATCGGTCACGGTCTCGTTCGAGCCGCGCTTCTGCGCAAACCATGTCGTCGACCTCACTGCGGGCTGCAGCTTCGGGTGCCTCTACTGTCCATTCGCGGCCGTCGGGGCGCGCCTGCGTGGAGTGTCCCGGCCGACGGCGCTCGACCTCTCGCGGCTGAACGAGCTCACGCCGCCGCCGTCCGTCTTCTTGAGCCCGGCAAGCGACGCTTTCGCCCCGCAAGCCGTCGAGAGCACGCACACGCTCCTCTCGTACCTCCTCTCGCGCGGGACGACCGTGGGCATCGTGACCAAGGGCATCGTTCCCGAGCGCACGCTGGCCCTGCTTGCCGACTACCGGCCCCAGGTCGAAGGCGTCGCGGTGGGGGTGACGAGCCTGGACGACCACCGCAACACCGTCCTCGAGCCGGGCTGTCCTCCGGCCCGCCCGCGGCTCGATAACATCGACCGTCTCGCTGACCGTGGCTTGCCGGCGGCGCTTCGGCTCGATCCGCTGTTCCCGGTTCTCGATGACCGGCCGGGGGCACTCACCGCACTGGTCGAGGAGGCCGCCCGCCGAGGCGCCTCCGCCGTGACCGCAACCTACGTCTTCGCGTGGGGCCGCTATCTGCGGCGGTTGCGGCGCGAGCCGCTCGTGGCCGAGTCATGCCGGTTGCTGACGGAGCGGGCGCCGATGGAGGGCGGGAGAGCGTTCAGCGTGCCGCTGGCGCGAAAGCTCGATACCTACGGTTTTCTCGCGGAGGTGGCGAGCGGGCACGGCCTCTCGTTCAACACGTGCGGGTGTAAGGACTTGCGGGTCAGGGAGAGCGGGCTCTTCTCAGCGAGCTGCCGCAATACCTGGTTCCTCGAGGAGCGGAAGGAGGCCGTTATTCGGAACGCAGCGCGTCGAGGACAGGCTCCCGTAGCGCCCCTCGGCCTGCGAGCTGCCCCGCGATCATAGCGACCCCGGCCGCCAGGAGCACGCACCAGCACGCGGTCAGCGCGGCGAAATGGTGCTCCAGGATGTACCCGATCAGGATGCGGAAGTTGATATGGACCCACAGGAGCGACGTGCCGACCGCCAGCACGGCGCCGAGCAACGCGCCGACCACCCCGATGGCGACGGCTTCGAGGCGAATCGCTCTGGCGATGTGCCACTCGTCCGCGCCGAGCGCGCGAAAGACGCCGACCTCGCGGCGCCGTTCGATGATCTGCGTCGCGAGCAGGTCGAAGATGCCCGCCAGGGTGACCGCGACCACCAGAAGTTGGATTGCGTAGGTAAAGACAAACGCCCGATCCACCATCCCCTGGTGATACGCGAGGGTCTGCGGCACGGTCAGCACCTTGACCATGTAGTCGTGCCCGAGCGTCCGCACGGCGGCACTCCGCACCTCTTCGAGGTTCGCGCCCGGCTCCACGAACACGTTGAAGTGGCTGACGAGCGTGTCCTGCCAGAGTGCAGCGAACCGGGCGCAGTCGAGAATGACGGACCCTTGATCGCCGCTGTAGTCGGCGGCCACGACCGCCGCGACCCGGAAGCTCTCTACGCCCGCCGGCGTCGGGAGCCTCACGGCGTCCCCGACGCCGACACCGAAGCGCTCTGCGAGGTTATCGGAGACGATGACGTCCCGTCCGCTGCGCACGGCCCGAACCGCCTCCTCGGCGTCCCCGGCGACGATCTGGCGTCGGAACTGCTCGGTGTCGACGAAGCCGGGGCTGACGGCGACAACGGCGATCCGTGAGTCTCGGAACGTCTGCCCGGGCAGCACGCGGTACGTTTCGACGCGCACGACCCCGGGCAGGCTGCCCAGCACGTCACCGACCTTCGGACTGAGAGGCGTCTCCAGCCAACCACCTTCCGTCGCGACCGCCGAAACCACGAGGTCTCCCATCAGGATGAACCAGTTCCGTTCCGACTCGCGGAAGCTCCGCGCGACGGAAGAGACCGTAACGCAGAGGGTCAGCGAGAGGGCGATGACCGCCGTGGTCACGCCGGTGCGGCCAGGTGAGCGCCTGAGTCCCTCCACCGCCACCCGCCCGTCGAAGCCGAAGAGCCGAGGGAAGACGTGCCGGAGCAGCGTTGAAATGCCGCTCATCAGTGGGATCGCCAGGCTGATGGCAGACACCCAGAGGAGGAGGGCCGCCGTATTCCCCCACGCAATGGACCGCGTTGTTCTTTCGACGTAGATGGCGGCCGCCGTGAGCGCGAGGAAGACAAACGCGATGCCGAGCAACAGTCGGTTGGGCGACGTGATCGCAAGCTTTTCGCGAAAGTCCGGGCGCATCAGATCGAGGGGATCGAGGCGACTCGCCTTCCGAGCGGGGACGAGGGCTGCCGCGAGGGCGCCACCGGTCCCGAGCGACGTGTACCAGACCGCCTGTCGCCACGTGAGGGACAGCGACTCCACCGAGAAACGGGTCTGGTACACCACGCCCATCGAGTTCGCGACGAGGGACAGCAACACGTGTGCGAGTCCGTAGCCGAACGCGATGCCCATCGCCGATGCGATCACACCGAGGATCATCGCCTCGATGAGTACCAGCCCGAAGATGGTTCGCCGTTCGGCCCCGAGCGCGATGACGATAGCCAGGTCGCGTGCCCGCTGGGTGATCGCCGTTGCAGTCGTATTGTAGACGATGAAGACGCCTGCGAGCAGGCACAGGAGACTCAGGCCGTCGAGCATCGCTTGAAAGGCGCCGATCACCCGCTCGAAGCGCTCACCCCGAAGGGCAGGACGGGTCACGCTGAGGGAAGATGGCAGATTGTTCGCGAGACGCTCTGCCAGCGCGGCCACGTCGCTGTCGCGCCGCACCAGAATGTCGATCTGGTCCACCCGCCGCTCCTTGCCGACCAGGCGTTGGGCTGCGGGGAGGTCCATGACGGCGAGGTTGCCGCCAAAAACGGTGGCAATACCCTCTGGGCGAAGCAGACCCCGGACGTGCAGCTCTCGAATGCCACTCGTCGTCGCGAACTTCACTCGGTCGCCCACGGCGATGTGGCGCCGGCCAGCGTACTCCTCGGTGAGGAAGAGCGAGCTGGGATCGTTCAGCATCTCGATCTCATCGCCCTCCCGCTCCACCACCCGAACGTCGTAGGAGTCTACGGCCTCGGTGCCAAGATCGATCCCGAAGAGCTGCAGGACCTCGCCCGACTGGTCGGCCGCGGCGAGCGTTCCCCGGATGAACCCGAACGCCTGCGCGACGCCAGGGTCCGCGCCGACGATCTGCACGAGCGATTCATCGAACCCGACCTCGCCCGTGCCGAGCGTGACCTGTAGGGTGGCCTTCCCGGCGGCGCGCTCCAGCATGGTGCGGAAGTTCGCGGCGACGCTCTCGTTGATGATCCCCAACGCGGCGATGAGCGCCACACCGCTCGCGATGCCTCCAAGGATGAGGGCCAGGCGTCCCGGCGCGGCCCGGTAGTCTCTTGCGCTCACCGTACGGAGGAGACCGAGCACGTCCGTATCACCCGGCCATATGCTGCGGGA
>QHVD01000336.1:0-487 GCA_003222235.1 Gemmatimonadota bacterium
GCCCGCTGATCGTGTGCATGTACGGGCTGGTGCTGCTGGGGGCGGTCGTGGTCCGGAAGCTGGTCCGTTCGGCGGCGTGAGTCGCGTCACCGCGTTGCGGGAACTCCAGGGTGAGATTCGCGTAACAAGGTCGTCGATGTCCAAACCCTCGCCCGCCCTTCAAGCCTGCTGGCTCATCATCGCCGTCCTGCAGCTCGTGCTGCCGGGGGCCGCGGCATTGGCCGACGCGCAGCTCGACGCCGCCGGCGCGCACGCCAAGGCGCACATCGAGTCCCACACCACCAGCGCATGCGCCCGCATCCACGCGCCGGACTGCGCCCTCTGCCAGTTCCTCACCGCACCCGTCACTCCCGGTCGTCCCAACCCCTTCCGTTTCGCCAGGGCGGCCGACAGAGCGTATGAGCTCGCGGCGCCTCCTGCGCCGCCGCGCTCCTTTGCTCGGCTCCACCCTCCACCCCGAGCCCCTCCCGCGCTCTCCTAGCGACGC
>QHVD01000336.1:558-7818 GCA_003222235.1 Gemmatimonadota bacterium
AATCGATCCGTCGTGTCGTCCGAAACGGCCCGCGGAACGCATGCGTTCACGCACGTCCAGGAGGGCAGATGACTGCGATGAGCTTCTCCAGAACAGTGCCGGTGGTGGTATGGCTTGCCGCCGCAGGTCCCCTCACCGGCTCGGCGGGCGCCACGCCGATGTGGCGGGGGCCGGGAGCGAACGGAGATATCGGCGGCACCGTCGCCGACAGCACAACCGGAACGCCGTTGTCCGGGGGCGAAGTGCGCGTTTCGCGCGGCGGCAACACCGTCGCGATCGCGACCACCGACCCGTTCGGACGATACGTCGTCCACAACCTCACGCCGGGAGCCTACTCGGTCGAGGTCCGCTACCTCGGTTACCGCGCCGAGACCCGCCCGGTCGTCGTCGGGGCGGAGGAGGAGCTGGCCCAGGTCGATTTTCGTCTGGTGGCCTTACCCATCAACCTCGCCGCCGTCGAGGTGAAAAGCGCGGTGCCGCTGGCGGTCGACACCCGCACCGGCAACCAGATCTTCAAGCAGAACGACTACCACGGCGCGCCTACGAACACGACATCCCAGATCCTGCCGACCGGTGAGGTCCACATCCGCGGCCAGCACGCCGAGTACACGTATTACGTGGACGGCGTCCCCGTCCCAGCGGGGATCTCGGGCAGCCTCAACGAGCTGTTCGACCCAGAGGTGGTGAACCAGATCACGTTCCAAACCGGCGGCTGGGACGCCGAATACGGGGGCAAGAACGCCGCGATCGTCGACGTCACGACCCGGATCCCGACCGGCGGCTTCCACCTCGACGTCTCGAGCTACGGTGGCTCATTCTCGTCCACGGCCAGGCTCTGAACGTGAGCACCAACGCGGGGAAGTGGGGGTTGTTCTTCTCCGGCGCCACGCAGACGACCGACATGCGGCGCGAGCCTGTCGTCTTCGACACCGCACGCAACGCCGTAGAGAACTTCCACAATCATGGAAGCGATCTCTTCGGCTTCGCGAAGGTCCAGTACGTCCCGTCCGACCGCAACGTCGTCAACCTGGACCTGAACCGGTCGCGGACGCGCTTCGCCGTTCCCTTCGACTCCGCCGAGGGGATCATCGACGACCATCAGCAGGACGTGAACGGGTTCGCGAATCTCGGCTGGCGGCACCGTGGGAGTCTTTCAGAGCTGTTCGCCGGCGCCTTCTTCCGGGACGGGAGCCTCAGCTATGCGCCAGGCGTCACCGACCAGCCGTCGTTCGTGTTCTTCCCCGACACGACGCCCTACAACGTGAGCGAGGACCGGAACTTCCACACGATCGGCATGAAGCTCGACTACACGCTCCGGCCGCACCACGGCTTGGAGTTCAAGGCCGGGACCCTGGCGTCTCTGACGAGGGGCCACGAGGATTTCGCGACCAGCGACTCAGCAGGCAATGCGGGGCCCGCTTCGAACTCCGACCTCAACGGGAGCGACGTCGGCGTGTACGCCCAGACGGCGATCGCGCCGTCTGATCGGTGGGAGCTCCGCACCGGCGTGAGGTTCGACAACCACAACGCTCCGTTCGCGGGGAACCAGAACCAGCTCAGCCCCCGGGTCAAGCTCAGCTTTCTCCCGGACCCGGCCAACACGTTCTGGGTCTATTACGCCCGTCTGTTCCTCCCGACCAACGTCGAGGATCTGCGGGCCATCACCAGCGTGGCGCAGGGCGGCGTGGCGGCCGCACCGACCCTTCCCGAGCGCGATCACTTCTTCGAGGCGGGATATGTGCACCGGTTCCCCCTCGGTGTCGTCACCAAGCTCTCCGCCTACCACAAGCGCAGCTCCCCGGGGATCGATGACAACACCGTGCCTGGCTCGGCGATCGTGACCTCGGTCAACATCGCGCAGGTCCGAATCACGGGGCTGGAAGCCGTCGTCGAGGTTCGCCCCTCCGGTCCCGTCTCCGGGTACATGAACCTCGCGCTGAACCACGCGTACGGACGCGGCCCCATTACGGGAGGCTTTTTCCCCGCCGAAGCGCCGCCCGGCTACTTCGATCTCGACCACGACCAGCGCCTCTCGGGACTCGGCAGCGTGGTGTATTCCCGACGCGGGCTCTACCTGTCCGCGACGGGGGTCTACGGCAGCGGCCTGACGAACGGCAACGATCCCGACTCGACGTACGGGACCGGGCTGTTCGACTTCAACAAGTCGATCAAGGTGGATCCCAGCTTTATCCTGAACGCGAGCGCCGGCTACGCGCTCGCCGTCGGCAGTGTGGTCGTCAGGCCCCAGGTGTACGTCGAGAACGTCCTCGACCACAAGTACCTGCTCAAAGGTGCGTTCTTCAGCGGCGCCTCGGTGGGAAGACCTCGGAGCGTGCAGCTGCGGGTGAACATCGGAGCCTGACCACAACCCGGCGCCGGCGCGGTGTTACCGGATCGGAGGAGCGATGCTGAAACGACTCTCGGCAAGTGCGCTGCTCGCGCTTGCGGCGTGCGGAAAAGCGTCGGGCCATCCAAACGCGGCCTCAATTGCTGCGCACCCGATTGGGGGATGGGCGACAGTGAATCGGCTCGGATGAGGGCCCACAAGCTTACGCCCCCGCGTCTCTTAGCGCGCAGAGCTTGACACCGGCGCCGTGGCGCCATAGCATAAGTCCTTCACCAAAAAGGACTTGTGTCATCGATGTCGATCCGCCGCCAGGAGGCCCTCGACTACCATGCGCAGGGCCGCCCGGGGAAGATCCAGGTCTCGCCCACCAAGCCCTTCAAGAACCAGCGCGACCTGTCCCTCGCTTACACGCCGGGCGTGGCCGAGCCCTGCCGGGAGATCGCCGCGCGGCCGGAAGAGGTCTACACCTACACGATCAGAGGCAATCTGGTGGCGGTGGTGACGAACGGCACGGCCGTGCTCGGCCTGGGCAACATCGGCCCGCTCGCGGCGAAGCCGGTGATGGAGGGAAAAGGGATCCTGTTCAAGGCGTTCGCCGACATCGACGTGTTCGACCTCGAAGTGGGCTCCGAGGACCCGGAGGACGTGATCCGGTTTTGCCAATTGCTCGAGCCCACCGTGGGCGGCATCAACCTCGAAGACATCCGCTCCCCGGACTGCTTCTACATCGAAGAGAAGCTGCGTGAGATGCTATCCATCCCCGTGTTCCACGACGACCAGCACGGGACGGCGATCATCTCGGGAGCGGCGCTCCTGAACGCGCTGGAGGTCGTGGAGAAGGACATCGGGCGGATCAAGGTGGTGTTCTCGGGTGCCGGTGCGGCGGCGATCGCCACAGCCGAGCACTACGTCCGTCTCGGCGTGCGGCGCGATCACATCCTGATGTGCGACCAGAAGGGCGTGATCCACGCGGAGCGGGACGACTTGGATCGCTACAAAAAGCGCTTCGCGGCGCGGACCGAGGCGCGGACGCTCGCCGCCGCCCTGCGCGATGCGGACGTGTTCGTGGGTCTCTCGGTAGGCGGGATCGTGCGGGGCGACATGTTGCAGGCGATGGCGCCCCGGCCGATCATCTTCGCCCTCGCCAACCCGGTGCCGGAGATCATGCCGGAGGAGGCGAAGCGGGCCCGGGCCGACGCGATCATCGCCACGGGGCGGTCGGACTACCCGAACCAGGTGAACAACGTCCTGGGCTTCCCGTTCATCTTCCGCGGCGCGCTCGACGTGCGTGCGCGGAAGATCAACGAGGACATGGAGATGGCTGCGACCCGCGCGCTCGCGGCACTCGCCAAAGAGGAGGTCCCGGACTCGGTCATGCGCGCCTACGGGCTGGATCGAATCCGGTTCGGCCCCGAGTACCTGATTCCCAAGCCATTCGATCCGCGCGTCCTCTTGTGGGTGGCGCCCGCAGTGGCCTGGGCCGCGGTCGGCTCGGGCGTGGCGGGCCGGGCGATCGACGTCGAGGAGTATCGCGCCCGGCTCGACGCGCGGCTCGGCCGGGCGCGCGAGGTGATGCGCGGCCTCTCGACGCGAGCGCAGCAAGAGGTGAAGCGCATCGCGTTCCCCGAAGGACAGGATCCGCGGATCCTGAAGACGGCCCGCATCCTCGCCGACGAAGGGATCGCGGAGCCGATCCTGCTCGGCGATCCCGACGTGATCCGCCGCCAGGCCGACGACGCCGGCGTGACGCTCGAGGAGATCGCGCTGGCCAACCCGCGGACCAGCGCCCACCTGGAGGCGTACGCCCGGGAGCTGTGGGAGCGCCGCCGCCGAAAGGGGATCACGTTGCACGAGGCGCGGATCCGGGTCCTCGACCCGATGTACCACGCGCTATTGATGCTCCGCGCCGGACAGGCGGACGCGGTCGTGGCGGGCGTCGAGATGCACTATCCCGACGCCATTCGCCCCGCCCTCGAAGTGATCGGCGCGGAGCCGGGTCGCCGGCACGTGAGCGGGATCTACATGCTCGTGCTCCCCCAGCAGACCTTCTTTTTCGCCGACTGCACGGTGAGCATCGACCCCGATGCCGAGACCCTGGTGGAGATCGCTTCGGCCACTGCGGAGTTCGTGTCGCGGCTGGGGATCGAGCCGCGTCTCGCGCTCCTTTCCTTCTCGAACTTCGGCTCGGTGCGGCACCCCGCTGCAGAAAAGGTGCAAAGCGCGGTAGCGTTGTTACAGGAGCGGGAGCCGAAGCTCCAGGCGGACGGAGAGATGCAGGCCGATACGGCGGTGGTGGAGCGGATCCTCGCCGAGCGCTATCCCTTCGCGCGCCTGCGTGGCCCGGCGAACGTGTTGATTTTCCCGAACTTGGACGCGGCCAACATCAGCTACAAGCTGCTCGACCGGGTCGGTGGGGCGCAGGCGATCGGGCCGATTCTCGTCGGCATGGCGCAACCGGTGCACGTCTTGCAACGGGGCTCCGACGTGAGCGACATCGTCAACCTGGCCGTGATCGCCGCTGTGGACGCCCAGGAGCACGGGCGCCGGCAGCGGACCCCGAGGCCTCCCGGAAGGACGTCATGACCCCACAGCTTGCCCGTCCCGGCTCCCACATTGGGACATGGCGGACGGGCCTCGAGGCCGCGGGGCTCATGCCGCAGCGAGCCACCCACTGGAACCTCACCCCACCAGCGCTCTATGAACATGCGCTGCGACGCGGGGAGGGCATCCTCACCGAGGGCGGAGCGTTTTGCGCCGTCACGACCCCCCACACCGGCCGCAGCCCCAACGACAAGTTCGTCGTGCGCGAGCCGTCATCGGCGGCCGATGTCTGGTGGGGGCGGGTGAACCAGCCCCTCGCGCCGGAGCACTTCGACCGCCTGCGAGCGGACGCCGCCCGCCATCTCGACGCGCAGGAGTTGTTCGTGCAGGACCTGTTCGCCGGGGCGGACCCGAACCATCGCAGCGCACTGCGGTTCGTGACTTCCAATGCGTGGCACGCCCTGTTCGTCCACAACATGTTCCTCCGCCCGACCCCCTCCGACCTTGCGGGCTTCGTTCCGTCCTGGCTCGTGCTGCATTCGCCCGAACTGCACGCCGATCCGGCCGAGCACGGCACGCGGTCGGGCACGTTCATCGTGATCCACTTTGCGGCGCGGACGATCCTGATCGGGGGCACGCGCTACGCCGGTGAGTTGAAGAAGGCGATCTTCACGATTCTGAACTACCTGTTGCCGAAGAGTGGCGTGCTGTCGATGCACTGCTCCGCCAACGTGGGCGAAGCAGGGGACGTGGCGCTGTTCTTCGGCTTGTCGGGCACCGGCAAGACGACCCTTTCCGCCGACGCCGAGCGCGCGCTGATCGGCGACGACGAGCACGGCTGGTCGGAGAGCGGGGTGTTCAACTTCGAGGGCGGCTGTTACGCCAAGGTGATCCATTTGTCTCGGGAGGGAGAGCCCGAGATCTACGCCACCACGCGGATGTTCGGCACTGTGCTCGAGAATGTGGTGGTGGACCCGGAAACGCGGGCGATCGACCTCGAGTCCGACGCCGTCACCGAGAACACGCGCGCTTCGTACCCGATCCATTTCATCCCGAACCACGTCCCCGGTGGGATGGCCGGACATCCGTCGCACATCGTTTTCCTGACATGCGACGCCTACGGGGTCATGCCGCCGATCGCGCGGCTATCCCCGGCGCAGGCGATGTATCACTTCCTGTCGGGGTACACCGCGAAGGTGGCGGGGACCGAGCGCGGGGTGACCGAACCGAAAGCGACGTTCTCAACCTGCTTTGGGGCGCCGTTCCTGCCGCTCCACGCCAACGTGTACGCCTCGCTGCTCGGCGAGAAGATCGCGAAGCACGGGGTGCAGTGCTGGCTCGTGAACACGGGGTGGACGGGCGGGCCGTACGGCACCGGGCAGCGCATGCGGCTCGGTTTCACGCGGGCGATGGTGCGCGCCGCCCTCGCCGGCAGGCTCGATTGCGCGGCCACGGCACCTGAGCCGGTGTTCGGCCTCGAGGTGCCGCTCCACGTGGCGGGCGTCCCGGACGACGTCCTGCTCCCCCGCTGCACGTGGAGCGACCCCGCGGCCTATGACGCGCAAGCGGCGCGGCTGGCCCAGATGTTCCGGCAGAACTTCGAGCAGTTCCACAATCAGGTCCACCCCGCGGTACGGGAAGCCGGGCCGCGGGCGTAAGGGCGCAGCATGCTGCGCCCCTATAGAGCGACGTACTAGGTCACCCGCTGGAGGGTCACGCCCCGTGCCTTCCCGCTTCGAAATCGTCCGCGACCCGCTCTGGAACAACATCCGGCTCGACCCCGAAGCGCTCGCGGTGGTCGACACCCCGGCCGTGCAGCGGCTCCGTTACATCCGCCAGCTCGGCCACGCCTTCCTCGTCTACCCCGGCGCCACCCACAGCCGCTTCGAGCACGCGCTCGGCGCATATCATCTGGCGCGACGCGTCCTCTCCCAGCTGGAAGAAGCGGGTGACGCCCGACTCGATGCCGCCGATCGGGCGTGCCTCAAGCTCGCGGCGTTGCTGCACGACATCGGCCACTACCCATTCTCACACGCGCTCGAAGAGGCGGGGCTACCACACCACGAAGTGCTGGCCGAGCGGCAGCTCTCGAGCGGGGCGCTCGCCGCCCGCCTGGCGGAGCTCGGCATGCCGGCCGGGCGGCTGCTGAGCCTGATCCAGAGTCCATGCGCCGAGCCCCTCGCGGGGCTCGTCTCGGGCTCGCTCGACGTGGACAAGCTCGACTATTTGTCGCGGGACGCGTGGATGTGCGGCGTGCCGTACGGGGTGATCGACGTGGATCGGTTGCTCACCTCGCTCACGATCGCCGCCGGGCCGGACGGGCGAGCGGCGCTCGCGCTGCACGAGAAGGGACTCGCCGCGCTCGAGTCGCT
>QHVD01000337.1 GCA_003222235.1 Gemmatimonadota bacterium
CGAAGGGTGATTTTTTTTGTTCGTTGTCTTAACAGCGTTATGTAGTATGACAATGTTAGCTCAAACAAGGCGAAAGGGAGGGTACAGCGATGCTTCCGACTCTTCACACTCCGGCCCGTGCCGTTGTCCTGGCAGCGCTCCTGGGCGCGTCGGCTCTGGCGGTCCCGACGGCAGTTCGCGCCCAATCCGTCACTGCGGAACGAGCCCTAATGAGCACGTTCCCGCCGTCCCAACCCGGGACTCTTGCGGCCCTCGCTCACGCTCAGGTGACTCACGTCCCTGCTGACCGGGGCCTTATCGACGTTCTCAAGCCGCCGAGCGAGCCGGCGACCCCGAGCGTTCGGCTACCGTTCGAGGCGACGCTGGCCGGTGCCCGCAACGGGAGCACGGTGTGGGAGGGGCGGCTACTGGAGCTGACGCTTCACCAAGTCGAGAGCCCGGTCCAGGCCGCAAACCCCGTCTGGCACGTTCGGGGACAGTGGACTGTCGCCGGACTGTCCCCCGCGCGGTCGTTCACGGCCGAGCTCGAGGGCATTGTGGACTGGAAGACCGGCGCCACCCACCTGAGCGGTGTGGTCACGTCGGGGTGGATGAAGGGCGCCTGGGTCCAGCAGGAAGGCAGGTTCGTGAACGCCGACGTGTCGGGCACCGTCGAGGTCCTGGCGAGCGGGCGCTATTTGAACCGGTCCGGCGCAAGCGGCTACCAGCCGGTTGAGCAGCCCGAGGCGAGCCACACGGTGGGCCTCGACGGGCCGTACCCACAAGCAGTCCGCGCGCTCCTGAACCGGTCGGGTTCGTGAACCCGCGGCTCACTCGGGAAGGTCGTGGCCTTGGGCTGGCGCTCCTGCTCGGGAGCGCGGCCCTTGCCACGCCGCTCGCCGCGCAGCGGCCGGACCCGCTCGGCGGGTTCGTGGCCGAAGCGCTGCGGGCAAACCTCGGCCTCACCGCGGAGCGGCTGGCCGAGCAGCGCGCCGCGGCCGAGGTGCGCGTCGCGCGGGGTCTGTTCCTCCCCTCGCTCGCCCTCGAGTCGCGCTACTCGCGCCTCGAGGGCGTGCCCAACGTCGGCGACTTCGTGAATCCGGCGTACACCGCGCTCAACGGCTTGATCGGCCAGAATCGGTTTCCCACGAGCCTCGACATTACGCTGCCGCAGCGGCACGACTCGCACGTCGAGCTGCGCCAGCCGCTCTTCAACGCGGGGATCATCGCGAACTACGGGGCAGCCCGGAGCCGCTACGACGGCCAGCGCTTCGGGCTCGCCGCTGCAGCCCGCCGGCTCGCGGCCGACGTACAGACTGCCTACCTCACCGAAGCGAGCGCCCGGCGTGCAGTGGAGATCTACGCCACATCGCTTGCCCTCGTGCAGGAGAACGAACGCGTCGCCGGGCGGCTCCTGGCGGCAGGGCGGGCGACCCCCGAAGCCGTGTTCCGCGCCCGGGCCGATCGCAGCGAGATCGAACAGCTGCTCGCGGAGGCCCGCCAGCGGCACGCCGCCGCGGCGCGGGCCCTGAACCAGGTCCTCCGCCGCCCCCTCGAGGCGCCGATCGCCGTCATCCCCGACAGCGCGCTGGACCTGCCGCTTGCGATCGACGTGGATAGCAGCGTCGCCCACGCACTCGCCCACCGTGAGGAGCTGTGGCAGCTGGACGCCGGCATTCGGACCGCGGAGGCGGGGGTGCGGGGAGCGTCGGCGGCGTTCCTGCCCAGTCTTTCGCTCGCCGTCGACTACGGGTTTCAGGGCCGCGACTTCGCGTTCCGCTCGAGCCAGGACTACTGGGTCGCGTCGCTCGTCGTCTCGTGGAATCTGTTCAACGGCGGCCGGGACGCGGCCCGCCGCACGGCTGCCGACCTCGAGGTAGACCGTGGTCGGACGCTCCGGCGGGATCTCGAGGAGCGGATCGCGCTCGAAGTCCATACGGCGTACGACGCGGCCGCCGTCGCCCGGGCGGCGATCGCGACGGCAGACGATCGCCTGGAGGCGGCGCGCCGCACCTTCCAGCTCGTCCGCCGTCGCTACGAGGAAGGCGTCGCCAGCCCGATCGAGCTCGTGGACGCCCGGACCGCGCTCACCTCGGCCGAGCTCAACCGTGTCGTCACGGCTTACCAATACGCCATGCGTTACGTCGACCTGGAGCGCGCGGCCGCGCTGCGCGACCTCGGGCTCCAGCCGTGATTCACCGAGACTAGAGAAGGGAGCCCAAAGCCATGAGCCGCGTTGCTCTGACTCTCCTGCTGTCGCTCGTGGTCGTCGCCTGCAGCCGCGGCCGCGCTGACTCGCCTCCGCCTGCCGACACCCCGGTGCCGGTGCGCGTCGCCCCCGTCAGCATCGAGGCTATCGCCCGGCCCCTGACGGCGACCGGGACGCTCGGCCCGAAAGAAGAAGTGACGCTGAGCTTCAAGGTCGGCGGCGTGATCGGTCGCGTGCTCGTGGACGAGGGCCAGAGCGTACGGGCGGGCGAGACGCTCGCCTTGCTCGACCTGAGCGAGATCGACGCAGGCGTGACTCGCGCCCGCAGCGCCGCCGAGAAGACCGAGCGCGACGTGGCGCGGGCGCGCCGGCTCTACGCCGATAGTGTGGCGACACTCGAGCAGGTGCAGAACACCGAGACGGCGCGAGACGTGGCGGGGGCAGAGCTCGAGGCGGCCATGTTCAACCGCCGGTACGCCGTGATCGTCGCGCCCGCCGCGGGGGTCATCCTGCGACGGAGCGCGGAGCCGGGCGAGCTGGTCCAACCCGGCACCCCGATCCTCACGCTCGGGAGCCGCTCGCGCGGTGACGTCGTACGGGCTGCCCTCGCCGATCGCGACGTGGTGCGGGTGCGGCGCGGCGACCGCGCCGAGGTCCGGTTTGACGCCCTGGCGGATCGCGTGCTCGAGGGCACCGTGACGGAGATCGCCGCCGCGGCTGACCCAATGACGGGCACGTATCGAGTCGAAGTTGCGGTCCCGCGGGCGGAGGGCCTGGCCAGCGGGCTCGTGGGCCGGGTGGAGATCCGTCCGCGGGCGGCGCAGCGGGTGGCGCTCGTCCCCGTCGAGGCCGTGCTGGAAGCCGACGGCTCGCGCGCCACGGTGTTCACTCTGTCGGCGGACGGGCGGCGGGCCGAGCGGCGGGCGGTGACGATCGGCTTCCTGGCCGGGGACCGTGTGGCGGTGGTCGCGGGGCTCGACGGAGTGCGGACCGTGATCACGGACGGCGCCCCGTATCTCGACGACCGGGCCGCCGTGAGGGTGCAGCCATGAAGTTGACCGAGTTCTCCGTCAAGCACTGGCAGTTCACGGTCGTCTTGTTCGTCATGCTGGCGGCGCTCGGTGTCACGTCGACGCTGAGCATCCCCCGGAGCGAGGACCCGCCGCTCGATTTCCCGACCTTCACGATCGTCGCGGTGTACCCCGGCGCGAGCGCCGGCGATCTCGAGCGGCTCGTCGTGAAGCAGATCGAAGACACGCTCCACGGGCTGGACGACGTGCGGAGCATCAGCAGCCGCATCCGCCCGGGCGTTGCGCGCATCGAGGTCGAGTTCGAGCCGAACCAGGACGCCGAGAAGAAGTACGACGACGTCGTGCGAGAGGTCAACGCGCTGCGGCCGGGGCTGCCGGCTGAGCTGGCGCGCCTCGAGATCCACAAGGCGAGCACGCTGGACGTGAACATCGTCCAGGTGGCGCTCGTGTCCGCGTTCGCCTCCTATCACGTGCTCGATTCGCTGGCCGAAGAGCTCGAGGACCGGCTCACCGCCGTGCCCGGCGTGCGGACGGCCGAACGGTGGGGGGCGCCCGAGCGGCAGGTGGAGGTCGCCCTGGACTTGGGGCGGCTGGCGGCGCTGCGCCTGCCGGTGGCGCAAGTGCTGGGCGCAATCGGCGGCGAAAGCGCGGACATTCCCGGGGGCAGTGTGGACGCCGGCCGGCGCAGCTTCAGCGTACGCTCGTCGGGCGGCTACGAGAGGCTGGAGCAGGTCCGCGCCACGGTGGTGCGCGGCGCGAGCGGCCGGCTGGTGCGCGTTGGGGACGTGGCGCGCGTCGACTGGGGTTATGCCGACTCGACCTACCGGGCCCGCTTCAATGGACGCCGCGCCGTGTTCGTCACCGCGAGCCAGCGGGCCGGCACCACCGTCCAGACGGTGCGCGATCGCATCTACGCGGCCCTCGACCGCTTCGAGCGCGGGCTCCCGCGCGGCGTGACGCTGGCGCGGGGGTTCGACCAGGCGGCGAATGTCTCGCACCGGCTGGCGCGGCTGGGGGAGGATTTTCTGATCGCGCTCGGGCTGGTGCTGCTGACGCTGCTGCCGCTCGGGCCGCGGGCCGCGCTCGTGGTCATGATTTCGATTCCCCTGTCCCTCGCGGTGGCCGTCATCTCGCTCGCGTGGACCGGCTTCACGCTCAATCAGCTCACCATCGTGGGCATGGTGATCGCACTCGGCCTGCTCGTGGATGACTCGATCGTGGTGGTGGAAAACATCACGCGGTTCCGTCGGGCGGGGCATTCCCCGGCCGACGCGGCGATTCTCGCGACGCGGCAGATCTGGGTGGCGGTGCTCGGCGCCACCGCCACCCTGGTGTTCGCGTTCGTGCCGTTGCTGTTCTTGCCGGGCGGACCGGGCCGCTACATCCGGTCGCTCCCGGTCGCCGTGATCTTCGCCATGCTGGCGTCGTTGTTCGTGTCGCTCACGGTGATCCCGTGGTTGTCCAGCCTGCTGCTCGCCAAGAGCGAGGGGCCGGAGGGGAACCGGTTCCTGCGGGCGTTCGAACGCGGGATCCATCGAACCTACGCACCGCTGCTCGACTGGGCGCTGCGACGCCCGGCGCGGACCTTGGCACTGGGCGCGGCGTTCGTCGCTCTGTCCTTCGCACTCGTGCCGGTGGTGGGCTTCTCGCTGTTCCCGGGGGCCGAGACGCCGCAGTTCCGCGTGGACATCACCGCGCCCGAGGGCGCGAGCATCGCCGCGACGGACTCGGCCGCCCGGTTCGCCGAGCGGGTGCTCGGCCGCAGGGCGGGCGTGAGGGCGATCTACACCTCGGTGGGCCACGACAACCCGAGGATCTACTACAACGTCGCCTCCCGCACCGACGACCCCCGGATCGGCCAGCTGTTCGTGCTGTTGCACCGGTACGACCCCGGCGCCACGGCGCGGCTGCTCGATTCGGTCCGGGCAGAGCTCGCGAGCTACCCCGGTGCCGAGATGGCGTTGCGCGAGTTCGAAAACGGCCCGCCGATCGACGCCCCGATCGCGATGCGAGTCGAGGGTGCGTCGCTCGACTCGTTGCGCGTCATCGCGGCGCAGGTGGAAGGAGCGCTCAAGGCGACGCCCGGCACGGAGTATGTGACGAACCCGGTGCGCCTGGCTCGCACGGACCTGCGCGTGGTCATCGACCGCGCCAAGGCGGGACTGCTCGGCATCCCGACGGTGGAGATCGACCGCACGGTGCGGCTCGGCCTCGCGGGGCTCGAAACCGGGACGCTGCGCGAGGGCGCCGGCGACGCGCGGCCGATCGTGGTTCGCCTGGCGCGCGCGGGCCGTGCCAGCCCGGCCGAGCTCGAGCGGGTGCACGTGAGCTCGATGAGCGGCTCGCTCACGCCGCTCGCGCAGGTGGCCGACGTCGAGTTCGAGCGGGCGGTGTCGGAGATCCAGCGCCACAATCGCGTTCGCAGCGTCACCGTGACGGCCAACGTGCGGACCGGCTACAACACCGACCGCGTCACGCGTCAGGTGCTCGCCCGGCTCGCCCCGCTCGCGCTCCCCTCCGGGTACGGCATCGTGCCGGCGGGAGAGATCGAGAGCCGCCAGGAGAGCTTCGGCGACATGGGCGGTGCCATCATCGTCGCGACGTTCGCGATCCTCGCGATCCTCGTGCTCGAGTTCCGGACGTTTCGCTCCACGCTGATCGTCGCGTCTGTGATCCCGCTTGGGCTCGCCGGCGGCATCCTCGCGCTGCTCTTCGCCGGACAGACTTTGTCCTTCGCGGCAACCATCGGGTTCGTGGCGCTGGTCGGCATCGAGATCAAGACCTCAATCCTGCTCGTGGACCTGACCAACCGGCTGCGGGCCGAGGGGATGGGCCTCGAGGACGCCATTCGCAGGGCTGGTGAGCTGCGGTTTCTGCCGATCGTGCTCACGAGCATGACGGCCATCGGCGGCCTGCTGCCGATCGCGCTGCAGGGCAGCGGGCTCTACTCGCCGCTCGCGTGGGTGATCATCGGCGGGCTCGTCTCGAGCACGCTGCTCGCGCGGATCGTGACCCCGGTGATGTACAAGGTCGTCGCGCCCGCGGTGCAACACGCCTGACCCGTCAGTCCTCCTTCATGGTCTGCGGCGGACCGATAGTGGCCGCCTGCGGCTCCGCCCCTGCTCGGTCATTTCTCCTCCATCTGGTTGAGGTGGTGCTCGAGATCATCCAGGCGACCCGACCAGAGCAGCCGGTATGGCTCCAGCCACGCGTCCAGCTCCCGCAGGGAATCGGCGCGCAGCCGATAGATGCGCCGCTGAGCGTCCACTCGCGCCTCGACCAACCCGGCCTCGCGGAGCACTCGCAGATGTCGCGAGATAGCGGGCTGGGTCATCCCCAGCTCCTTGACCAACACCCCGACTGGCCGCTCCCCCGCGCGGAGCAGCTCCAGAATCCGACGGCGGCTCGCGTCTGCTAAGGTCTCGAAGATCACCATGGTATTATATTATATGGCCATTATATAATGCACAATGGATATTCTCGTCGTCGCGGGGCACTCCCTTTCATCTCTAACAGGCCCTTCTTCGGAGTCAGACGATCGGCGGCATCGCTCGGGGCTACAGACAGGCGGTGCTCGAGGAATCGCCGTTCGACGGATGGGCGTCATGCTGCCCGTGAGCGCGGACATCCCAGACATCGACGTCGTCTTCGATCGCTCATTGGATTGACTCTGACCGCAGCCTCAGCCTAACGACTTACGGCCGACTGCCCGCGGGGCGCCCGGCGCGTGATTCGCGCACACGCGGCGCGTGACCCGCGACACGGCGGCTCTGCGTCTTCCCGCGATCTTTCGGTCCGCGCCGGAGCCGAGGCGTCGAGCCGGAGGCTTTGGCGTCGACGATCATCGCGACCGGCCACTGGAACGACCTGTGACACCGGAGCGCCGATGAGATTCGCCACTCTCGCCCTTCTGCTCACGACTCTCACCGCTGTTGGGGCACCCGCGTTCGGCCAAACCCGCGTTCGGCCAAAGCGGCTGGACAGATGACGCGCAACGCTGCTACCGGGGTGGGGGCGATCCAACGCTGACGATCCGCTATTGCACGCAGGCCATCGAGTCCGGCAAGCTCAGTGACGAGAACCTTTCCATCACCTATGTCAACCGCGGCGGCCTCCTGCTCAACAAGGGCGAGGTTGAGCGCGCGTTGGCCGACTACAACACGGCGGTCCGGCTCAATTCGGACAACAGCCAGGCCTATGTCGCCCGGGGCAGGCTGTATCGCTTCCGGGGGGAAGAGAACAAGGCTCAGGCCGAGTTCGATCACGCGATCGGGCTCGCCATCACGCCGAATCAGGCGAATGGGTACCTCAACCGGGCGCGCGCCTATCGCGCCAAGGGCGACCTCACCTCGGCGCTGGCGGACCTCGATACCGCGAACCAGATCAACACGAAGTTACGCGAGGTCTACGTGGAGCGGGCCGCCATATACGCCGCCCGGAGAATGTTCGAGCGTGCCATCGGACAGTACGACGAGGCCCTGCACCTGAATGCCGGCGATGCCGACCTTCTCGACAACCGAGGCGACGCCTACCGCGACCTGGGCGATTTGCGGCGGGCGCTTGCGGACTACGACTCCGCCATCTCCCTGCAGTCGGACGTCGCTACGTACTTCGCGGACCGCGCCTGGATCCACAGAATGCTTGGGGACCCGGACCTCGCCATCACCGACTACAGCCAGGCCATTCGACTCGAGCCCGGCCGGGGCAATCGCTTGCAGGATCGCGCCGCGGCGTACCAGGCCAAGGGCGATTGGAGGAGCGCCATGGCGGACTACGACCGGGCCATCCAGGTGGAGCCCGATCGCGGGACCTACTTGAGCGCGCGGGCTGAGGCCCGCGAGTACGAGGGCAATTACGCCGGCGCGCTGACCGACCGCGACGAAGCCATCCGCCTCGAGCCTCGCGACGCGGACTGGCGCGTCGACCGAGCCTGGACGCTGCTCTACGCTGGTCGCACGGACGATGCCCTGGCCGGGTTTGCGGATGCCATCGGCATGGACCCCGTCGCCCAACGGTACCGGTCGCGTGGCAGTGCGCTCCTGGTGCTGGGGCGCTTCGACGAGGCCCTCGCCGATTTCGACCGCGCCATCGAGGCCCAGCCCTCGCGTGGCGTGAACTATGCAGCCCGCGCCAACGTCTTCCTGTATCGCGGACGGCCGTTGGACGGGTTGAAGGACGTCGAACGCGCCGAGGCGGCCGACCCCGAGTACGCCGGCGCGGCGTCGCGGGCGAAGCTCTTGATGGCCGGACTTCAGCTTGACGACGCGATCCGCGAGTACGCCAACTATATCGATCGCCGGCCCAACAGCAGCATCGGGTTCTTCGGGCGCGGCTTCGCCCGGATGCTGAAGGGCGACCTGCGGCCGGCGGCCGAAGATTTCCGCCGAGCGCTCGACTTCAACGCCTGGGATAACGAGACCGTGCTCTGGCTCCACTGGTGTCGGGGCCGCCTCGGCGAAACCCCGAACGGGGAGACGGCCCGTCATGCCCGCCGCTTCGATCCGAGGAAATGGCCTGGGCCGGCGTTGAAGTTCGCGCTCGGTCGGGTGTCTCTCGATTCCATGCTCGCGGCCGCGCGGGATCCCTCGGCGCTCAAGACCCGGGAGCAGGAGGCCCAGGCGTACTTCTTCGCCGGGGAGCACTATCTCGCAACCCGGCAACGAGCCGCAGCGCAGAAGATGTTTCAGGCGGTACTGGCGAGAAAGGACCCCTGGACGTATTCGGACATTGGCGCCAGAGGCGAGCTCGCGCGCTTGCCGAAGTGATCGTGCACCGATCCATCCGACGACGCCTCCGCGCAGTTGACGCCGCGCGAGCGAAGGGTAGACTCTGCGCATGGCCGCCAAACGATCGCGCAAAGCGACACCTGCGAAGCGCGCACGCGCCCGCACCGATGTCCACCGTGCACTACGCGATCACGTCGTCGCGCTGCTGCGCACCGGGCATGCCCACCTGGGCTTCGAGGACGTCGTGGCCGATTGGCCGGCCGCGCTGCGCGGCGCCAAACCGCCCGGGCAGCCCTTCACCCCGTGGCGGATCCTCGAGCACATCCGCATCTCCCAGTGGGACATCGTCGAGTTCACAACGAGCGAGGAGCACGTGTCCCCGGAATGGCCCTCGGGCTACTGGCCCGACACGGACGCGCCGGGCGATGACGCGGTCTGGGACCGGAGCGTGGCGCAGGTGGAGCGCGATCTCCGGGCGATGGCGAAGCTCGTGGCGGACCCCAAGACGGATCTCTTCGCCCGCATCCCCCACGGCACCGGGCAAACCATCCTGCGCGAGGCCCTCGTCCTCGCCGACCACAACTCGTACCATCTGGGGCAGCTGTTGCTGCTGAAGCGACTGCTCGGCATCCATCGGGAGAGCGGTCCCCGCACGCCGTCTTGACACGTGATCCCAGCGTTCGAGAGACAGACCGTATTCGGACCCCTGATGAGGATCGAAGCGGTTCGAGGTGTGTTATGAGGGACTGAAGTCCCCGCTCGGCGGCGGCGCGTCCTGAAGGACGCATTTGACCGGACGCGGGCGGTGACCAGGGTCCTTCAGGACCCCTGCCGGCCGAGTTGGGACTTCAGTCCCTCATAACAAACGACGGTAACGCCCGCGTACCGCGTGGACTGACCTGTTTTCGGCACCCTACGAGGCAGAACGACTGAGGCACTATGCTTGACTGGATCGGGTGGCTCGCAACGGCCCTGTTCGTGAGCTCGTACTTCTGCAGACAGCAGGTGACTCTGCGCCGCGTGCAGGGTCTGGCTGCGCTGTTATGGATGGTCTACGGGGTGGTGATCCACGCGCTTCCGGTGGTCGTAGCCAACGTGATCGTGGCCGGCGTCGCCGTCTGGTCGTCGTTCGGCCGGGGTCTGCGAGTGGCCACAGCCACCGACCCGACGTCGCGACCCGGGGAGGTGGCAAGGGAGTCGTGTGACGACGCAAAGAGTGGTTGAGGGGCCGCGACTCCCGCAGCGTCGAGCCGGACGTTATCGAGCGGTTGCAGCACATTCAGGACTCCATCGTCACGCTGCTGCCGCGCCTGATGGCGCGGGGGCAAATGGGCGATCGCAGTGTGTACATGAAAAAGGTCGTTGAGAGATTGGGAGGGGTGATCGCACGGGCTGAAGCCCGGCCTCGGCTGCGGGGTCCGTCCTGAAGGACGGCGGCGCACCAGCGTCCTTCAGGACGCGCTCGGGCCGAGGGCGCCCTTCAGGGCGTCCGATCAATCCACGTCGGTACTCTTCAGGGGTTTTCCGGCACTGTGCTAGAGCAGCACGAGCCTGCCGCCGCCGGTCGCCACGATGACCAGGTTCATCACTACGAGCATCAGGTCGTAGTGCCAGCCGTAGGCCCGGTGGCCCCAAAAGCCGGTCTTCCACACGAAGATCTTCTTCTGTATCGCCCCGAGCATGATCAGGATCAGCCCGATGGCGGCGAGCTGGGTCAGGGTCCCGAGCGCGAGCCCCGCGCTCCCGAGCACCTCGGCGGTGCCGAGAAAGACCGTGAAGCCGCGGCTCGCACCGATGCTCTTGGCTCGCTCGGTTGGGTTCTTGAGATGAGTCAGGCCGCTGTCGAAGAACACGATTGCGACCATGAGTCTCAGGACCAGCAGACTGACGTCGCCGAACCGCAGCAGCGCGGGAAACACGACGCTCATCTCTTCTCTCCTCGCGTGCTGCTCAGTCGGGCCGCGGCGGATGGCGGCGCAACTGCGCCGTCGCCTCGTCGATGCGGCCGATGTAGCGCCGAACCGCCTCACCGGCCGCCCGCCGCGGCACCACGAAGTGGCGATCGTCGGGCTCGGAGCTCTTGAGGTCGTCGACCATCAAGTCTCCTCCGTGCGCCTCGACCACCGCTTCGAAGCGCTCCACGGCCGAGAGCAGGTCCACGAGATCCTCGGGGTTCTCGGCGCCGGTGAGGGCAATGCCGCGGCCGCGCAGCCGGGCCGTCACTTCCGCCGCCGCCGCGGCACGCTCCTCGCGCTCCTCGTCCCTGTCCATACCCGATGCTCCTCGCTACAGGGCCCGCCGCAACGCGCGCGCGAGCGTCCTGGCGTCGCCCGGCTCCTCGTGGCGACGGCCGTTGATGAAGAACCTGGGCGTGCCGGTCACGCCGCTGCTCGTGCCGCTCGCGACGTCCTCGCGCACCCGGGCCGCGTGGACGTGCGAGGCGAGCTCGCGCCGCACGCGCTCCGCATCGAGGCCGAGCTCGCGCGCGTACTCCACCAGGTCCTCGTCCGCGAGCGCCGCCTGTCGCTGGTACAACAGATCGTGCACGGCAGCCGCCTCGGCGACCTCGGCGGCGTGCTGTGCGTGCGGGTGCTCCTCGCTCAGTGGAAAGTGCCGGAACACGAACCTAACCTTCCCTCCCACCTGCCGCAGCACTCGCTTCAGCTCCGTGTAGGCGCGGCCGCAGAGCGGGCACTCGAAGTCGCCATACTCGACGAGCGTCACGGCAGCGTGCGCCGTTCCCAAAATGTGGTCGCGCGGTCCGACCGGCGGCGTGAGCAGCGCCACGGTGAGGTCAGGCACCCTGCTGGTGCGCCTCCACGAACCAGAGCCACTTGTCCACCCCGCGTGAGATCTCGGTCAGGATGTCGGCGCTGTCGGCATCCTGGAGGTCGTTCATCTCGTCGATGCCGACCCGCACCGTGCGGCCGAACATGGCGAGCGCATCTGACAGCGCGGCCACGTGCTCGGCGCCGGTCGAGAGCCCGAGGGGATAGTCCACGAGCGTGGAGCGGTCCGCCACGACCCCCACCGTGCCCTCGGCAACGCCCCCGAGCTGTACGATCCGCTCGGCGATCAGATCGACGTAGTCCTCGACGTCCTCGTTGATCTCGTCGAACAGTTTGTGCAGCGCGATGAAGGTCGGGCCCTTCACGTTCCAGTGGGCCTGCTTGCACTGCGCCTGCAGGTCGATGCACTCGGCGAGCCGCTGATTGAGGAGCCCCACCGCCTGGCGCCTGCTGGTCTCCGGCAAATCGTTCTTCGTGGAGAATAGCCGCGTGGTCTCGAAGCGCGTCTCCGAAGCGCTGAGGGAGGCGGGCGGCGGGAGCGGTGGGGTGGGCGGGGGCGGGGGCGGCGGTCCCCGCCGCGTCGTGCCGCTGCGAGTCGTCGTGCCGGTGCGAGTCATGGATATCTCCTGGTGGAAGTGGTCGTGGATGGTGCCGTCGTGAAGGAACACCGGCTTCGCGCAGTTTGTTCGCAACGCGCTCTCGCCGTCGAGCCCTGCGGGTCTCCTGACCGTGGCGGCAAAGAGCTTACGCGTTTGCCCGGGTGCCGGCAACGGTGGAGCCGCGCGAGCCCGCAGCCGTTTGCGGATGCGCGCGGCGAGGCTCTCGTCAAAGGCCATGGAGTCGTTTCTCCAGGAGGCGCCGCTCGGGGTCCTGGACGGCCAGCGCCAGCGCTCGGCGGTAGGCGGCGATCGCCTCGTCGCGCCGCCCGAGGCGACGTAACAGCTCGCCGCGCGCCGAGTGCGCAAGATGATAGTCGCCCAGCTCGCCGCGCGCGAGAATGGCGTCTACGGCCGTGAGCCCGGCCTCCGGTCCGTCGCGCATGGCGACCGCGGCGGCGCGGTTCAGCTCCACCACGGGCGACGGCGCCAGCCGCAGCAGGACGTCGTACAGACCCACGATCTCCGCCCAGTCGGTGGCGGCGGGCGTCGCGGCCTCCGCGTGCACGGCGGCGATGGCGGCCTGCAACACATAGGGGCCGGCCCGGCGGGCGGCGAGGGCCCGCTCGACCAGCGCGACTCCCTCGGCGATCTGCCCGCGGTCCCACAGGGAGCGATCCTGATCGTCGAGCAGCACGATCTCTCCGTCCCGCGAGGTACGCGCGGCGCGGCGCGCGTCGTGGAGCAGCATCAACGCGAGAAGCCCGAGAACTTCGGGATCGGGCAGCAGCTCGACCAGCAGCCGCCCCAACCGGATCGCCTCGGCGGAAAGATCGGGACGGGTCACTGCCGCGCCCGCGGACGCCGAGTAGCCCTCGTTGAACACGAGA
>QHVD01000338.1:0-4846 GCA_003222235.1 Gemmatimonadota bacterium
GAAGTTCCCACCCTTGAACCACTTTCCGTTGGGGTAGACGCTGTTCACGGTGCGGCCGTACTGCCTCAGCAGCCGCCGCATGTCGCCCAGCCGGTGGCCGGTCCCGAACATCCAGAAGGCACGCTCGCGGAGCGTGAGGTTCACGCGGGCCGCGTCGGTGCCCGGGTCGACGAGCGTCGTCAGCGCGGGGCCGCGCGTGTAGCCAGACTGGGCCGGGGAGTTCGCGCTCACGAGGGCGGCGGTGCGCACGACGTTGAGCTTGCCGAGCCAGGTGGTGTAGTCGGGCGGGCTCGCGTGGAGCGCCGCCTCGGCTTCGATCAACCGAGCTTCGACGCCAGTGACGATCCGGATCAGGGAGCTCCGCCCCCAGATCCCCTGGCGGATCACGAAGACCGGGTACGCCGTGTCAAAGATCACGGAGTCCGAGCTAATCGTGCCGCCCTTGCTGGGGCCGCCCCGCCTCCGTGGAAGCCGGGGGTCGTTGGCGCTGAAGTAGGGCAGCCCCACGTTTCCCCCCGCTGTGGCGTCGCCCTCGTTGTCTGCCATCGTGTAGCGCCGCGCGTTGACATTGAGCGCCCAGTTCTGGTTGTCGGCGGTCACGAGCGAGTAGGTCACGTCGTAGTGGAAGGTATCCGGCACGCCGGCGACGGCGGCCGCCGCTGCTGCGAACTGGCTGCGATCGAGCAGTGCGCGGCCCTTGACGACCTGCGCCAGCCACCGCACCCGGGCGCTGTCCGCGCCTTCGATGTTGGCGAAGGCGGAATCGGTGTTGGCCGTGGCGAGCGCGAACAAGGAGTCGTTGGACAGCGGCTCGCCGAAAGTGATCTGGCTACCGGCGAAGCTGCTCAACGGGACGCCGTTGCAGTAATGCTCCCCCGCCAGGACTTCGATGTACGCGATGAACGCAAACATCCGGGCGATGTTGGTGGCGGGCGAGGGCTGGTACTGACGTAACGCCACGATCGTGGCGCCCGCCTGCACCCTCACCCGGTTGATTGCGCGGAACGGCCCCGCGTGGAAGGTGTTCTGCGGATCCCAGATCCGCTGGTCCAGCGTGTTGCGCTGGATGAAAGTGTCGCCCGATTGCCATTCGTCCGTCAGCAGCCCGCCGAACTCGAACAGCGCGTCGGGCCCCTGCGTCCCGGCGGTCGCTTGCTCGAGACGGAAGATGGTTCCGTTGTGCAGCGCAACCGCCCCGGCAGCCGAGTTCGCTTTCAGCTGCTCCTCGGTAATGACGTCCGGGTCGGTCACCTGGAGTAGGTCGTTGACGCACCCCTGTACCGGCAGCGTCGCGGCGAAGCCGCAGAGCCACAGGACGCGGGGCGCCTCGAGCAGCCTGGTCATGGCAGTGAGTTCCTTGAGAATGGCGTCCGGCCGCATGGCGGTGGCTCAGAATCCGACGTTCAGCCGAAAGGTCCAGTAGGTCGGGGGTGGCGCCGTCTGAAAATTGCTCACGATGCCCGTCGCGCCATCGAAGTAGTTGGCTTCGGGATCCATCCCGGTCCAGCCCGTGGCCTTCCAGAGGTTGCGGCCAGCGACGGTGAGACTCGCCCGGCTCGCCCCCAACGCGCGCGCCCAGCTCGGCGGCAGGTCGTAAGTGGCGGAGGCCTCGCGCAACCGGATGAAGCTGGCCTTCTCGATGAAGCCCCACTGGGTGCGCGACGGCGTTTCGCGCAGCGCCACGACGCGGGCCTGCTCCCACAGCGGGGCCGTGGGGTCGACTTCGCCGCGGCAGTTGAGTCGGGACTCGCAGCGGATGCGCTCTGTGCCGTTGAGCTGGTAGTAGCCGCTCTTGTGGTCGAACAGGAGGTTGAGCCGCAACCGCCGGCTGAACAAGTCGAACCCGCTGGTGTAGGTGATCTCCCAGCGCGGGTTCGGGTAGCCCACGAACTGCGCGCTGTCGGCGACGGTGATCTCGCTCGCCTCGATGATGCCGTTGCCGTTCGTGTCCTGGAACGTGTAGGGACGCTGGAACCACGCGTTGATGGGATAGCCCACCCGCTGCTGTACGGTCGTACCGATGATCGGCGGAATCGGCTTACCGGTCAACGGATCGATGCCCATGTCGGCGATGAAATTGGTGTTGTAGCCGGCGTTCACGCCCACGTCCCACCCGAACAGGTCGCGGTCTACCAGTCGGGCGGTTACGAGCGCCTCGAGCCCCCGGTTCACGACCGCGCCGAGGTTCTCGAACCGCGTAATGCTCCCGCCGACGGACGGCGCGATCGTGCGGGCGATCAGGGCATCCTTGGTCCGCTTGTCGTAGTAGGTGAGATCGATGCTCAGCCGACGGTCGAACAGCACGGCCTCGCCGCCCATTTCGAACTCGCGCGCGCGCTCGGGCTTCAAGTCCGGGTTGCCGAGCGAGGTGTCGATGATCGCCGGAGTGTCGGCGTTGTCCACGCTGGACGCGTTGGGCAGGAAGAAGCGCAGGGCGTCGGTCGTGCCCGGCTGCACCCCCGAGGCGCCCACCGCGCCGCGCAGCCGCACGCTGTTGATCCAGCTCAACCTGGGGAAGTAGGGCTCCTCCGAGATCACGTACGAGACGCTGAGCTTCGGGTAGAACACGGCTTTGAAGTTCGCCCCGAACGCGCTATTGTCGTCCACCCGCAGCGCGCCCGTGACAAAGAGGCGCTCCTCGTACCCGAAGAGCTGCTCCACGTAGCCGCCGACGGTCTTGGTGATGTCCGTGGCCTCGGAGACACGCTGGATCGCGCCCGCCCCCACCCTCGTCGTCCCGGGCGGCAGGTCCTGGCCGGACGCGCCGTTGCGGTCGAACACGTCCTTGAGATACTGCGCACCGGCCGACGTCCGGGACGACAGCACGGGGCTCAGCCGAAACGTCGCGGTGGCATTCGCGTCTCCTGTGTAGGAGAAGAAGTTGGTGCGGTTATCCGTCTTGAATCCCCGCTTCGTCGTCCCGAAGTTCACACACTCGTTCCGCCGGCACAGGTCCGTGTCCAGCCGGTGCGTGTAATCGATCCCGCCGATCGCGCGGACCGCAAGCCAGCTCGTCGGCCGCCAGGTGAGCGTGCCGCTGCCGATAAAGCGGTTGATGTCCTGGGTCACGGTTTCCGAGAACATCTCGTCGGGGGTGAACGCCCGATAGCCGTACCGGCCGCCGGCCCTGTTGCCCAGACCGCCCAGAGCGTTCGAGAGCAGGCCGGTCGTGTTGTTGTCGGTTTGGGGGAGTCGCTGCGTGCTCGAGACAAACCCGCTAGACACGGAGAGGTCCACCCGCGGGTTCAGGCGCGCGTCAGCGTTCGCCCGCAGGCTCACGCGGCGGCGCGCGTTGGGCCGCAGCTGCTCGAATGGCACCTCGGCGATCGGGCGGATCTTGAGGAGCGAGTCCACTGCGAAGGGTGGCATCTTCAGCTGCGAGACCTCGTTCTCCCACTCCCCCGAGACGAAGTAGCGGGCGGCGTCCGACCCCCCTAGCACCTGGATGCCGTATTGGTTGCGGTACCCGGTCGCGTTGGGCGAGGTTTGAGGGTCTTCGAACAGGTTGTACTTCGTCACACTGTCCTGGGTGCACGTGCCCGCGACAACCTGCGTGAGAAAACACTCGATCCCGTTGGTCGGCAGCGACCCGGAGTCGGGAATGCCAGTGGGGTGGGTCATCCAGCCGCGATACGCCGTGGGGTAGGTGTTGTAGTCCTTGATGAGGCCCTGCTCGGCGTACACGTTCCACCGTGTCGCGCCTGGCGTGCCCCGCTTCGTCTCGATGATGATCACCCCGGTCGAGGCCGCAGTACCGTAGAGCGCCGCTGCCGACGGACCCTTGATCACCTCGTACGACTCGATCTCCTCGGGGTTGATGTCGTTCACGCGGCTCGGGTTGGTGCCGCCGATCCCGATGCTCGAGGAGTTGTTGGCGCTCGTCATCCGGACGCCGTCGATGATGTACAGCGGCTCGTTGTTGAGCGAAAGGCTGCTCGTGCCGCGGATCCGCACCCGCGCGCCCGCCCCGGTGAGGTTGCCCTCGAGCACCTCGACGCCCGGCGCCTTTGCGGCGAGCAGATCGTTCATGTTGGCTATCGGACCGGTCGCCACGAGGCTGTCGGCCCGGATCGTGTTGACGACGTTGCCGACTTCACGCTTCGTCTGCTCGCCAGTGGCCGTGACGACCACTTCATCGAGCGAGTAGGGCGTGAGCTTGAGCGCCAGGTCGGCCGTGGCGGTGTCGCCCGGCCCCAGGGCGACGGTCTGGGTCGCTGCGGCGTAGCCGATCAAGCTGGCCCGTATGGTGACCTGCCCTGGCGGGACGTTGAGGATCTGATAGCGCCCTTCCGCGCGTGATGTGGCGACGAGCGATGTCCCGACCACGCTCACACGGGCGTCCACGAGCGGCTGCCCGGTCGCTTGGTCGGTCACGCGCCCGGCGATCGAGCCCTTTTGGGCCGCGAGCGGGGCCAGCGCAAGGCCGAGGAGCGCGGCGACGACGACGAGCGACCTGTGATGACGGAGGTCGAGCATAGGCACTCCCTCCACGTAAGGGAGCCGACTATATCGAGGCGCGCTTGGACTTGGGGCGGCGGTGCGCGACGCTCGAGTGACTTGGACAATTTGAAGACGTCGCGTCCAACGGCGGGGAGGACGCGACGGGATGTGAGGTTATACTGCGGCCCGTCAACCGGCGCCGCAAGGGCCTACTTCGAAAAATCCACCTTCGGCGCCTGCGCCGCGCCCGGCGTCTGCAGCTCGAAATAGGGCCTCGGCCCCTTCCCGATCGCTTTCGCCGTCAGCACCTGGGGGAAGCGCCGGATGTAGGCGTTGTAGCGGTTCACGGCCTCGTTGTAGTCCTGGCGCGCCACCGCGATGCGGTTCTCCGTCCCCTCGAGCTGGT
>QHVD01000338.1:4894-12239 GCA_003222235.1 Gemmatimonadota bacterium
GAGCAGCCGGCCGAGGGGGGCCGTGAGGGCTGCGTTCGCCTGGGCCATCTGCTCGAGGCTGCCGCCCTGCACCGCTCCTGCGAGCTTGGCGCGCGCCTCCGCCACCTCGGTGAAAATCGTCTGCTCCTGCTTCGCGTACCCCTTCACCGTCTCCACCAGATTCGGGACGAGATCGGCGCGCCGCTGCAGCTGGACCTTGATCTGCGACTCGGCGGCGTTTACCTGCTCGTCGTAGGTCTGGATCGTGTTATAGCCGCAGCCGGACGCTGCCAGCAGAGCGAGACCGAGGAGCCACGAGCGGTTGATCGTCCTCACGATGCTCTCCTTCCATCGAGTTGAGTGCAAGTCAGTTCACCGGGAGACAAGAGCCTTGGAGGATCCCCGGGCTGTCGCCCGGGGTCAGCAAAGACCTCTGGGGGTCCCCGGGCTGTCGCCCGGGGTCAGTAAAAATCTCTAGGGCGAGGTCGAGCACTACTCCAGCCCGTCCACGAACTCGGCGGTCCGGGCCACCGCCGCAAGGTAGGCGGCGGCGCGCGCATCGCGGGCGCCCAGCTTCAGGGTCTGGCGTCCCTGTACGTGCGCCAGCAGGTCCCCCAGCTCTCCGGCGTCGAACCCGATCAGCGCGGCTGCTTCCCGCACCAGGTCGTCCGGAGCGGCAGGAGCAGTCCGGCCAGCGAGCCGGAGCGCCGTGCGCAGCATCGTGAAGAACCCCGCCGCGCTCCCCACGAGCACCGGGCCGAGCCGTTTCGGCTCGCTGCGGAACGCCACGTACGCCTGGCGCAGCCGGACGAGCTTGCCCTTGAGCTCCTGCTCCAGCTCGCGGCGGAGGTCTTCGCGCCGCACCGTCACACCCGCCCAAGGATCACGGCCCGCGAGCACGCGGTGGGCGTGGCGCATGTCCTCGTACTCGATCGGGAACGCATCGGCCGACGCGCGCCATTCCCGCTCGGTCAGGATCAGGGGCGCGGGATGGCCGGCGCGCGTCCACCCGCGTACCGCGGGCTCGAGGCGCGCGAACAGGTCCTCGTCCACGGCGTCGCAGATGAGCAGCGTGTTCACGTCCGAGCGGTCGGGCACGTGTGTGCCGCGGGCCGCCGAGCCATAGAGCAGCAGCGCCACGAGGCGCTCGCCGAGCGCTCCGGCGACCTCGTGCGCAAAGTGCTCGACGGTCGGCTTCGCCATTGGCTAGAATCTCCCTCCTGCACCGCCGCCCGAGAAGCCACCTCCGCCTCCGAATCCCCCGAAACCGCCGCCGCCGAAGCCCCCACCGCCCCCGCTCCCACCCCCGCCACTCCACCCTCCCCGGCCGCTCCCGAACCCGCCCAACCAGAATGGCAGCCACAAGATCCGGCCCCGGGTGACGAGGAGCAGGAAGATCACGAGCGCGATCAGCCACCCGACGGGCACCGGTCGCCTCTCCGACTCGCCGCTGTCTGGGACCGGAGCCGCCGTACCGGTTATCGTGACCCCGAACTCCCTCGCGAATGCCTGAGCGATCAGGTCCACGCCGACGGCGAGGCCGGCCCCGTACTCTTCACGAACGAGGTACTGGGCCATGGCGTCGCGGATTCGGCCCACCCGCGCGTCGGGGAGAAATCCCTCGGCTCCGCGCCCCGTGGCGATGAAGATCTGGCCGGTGCCGGGGCGGTGATTCTTGAGGGGCACGAGCAGTACCACGACGCCGAGGTTCTTTGCCGGGTCTCCCGCTTCACCCTTCGCCCCCACACCCCACTGGCGCCCGATTTGCACCGCCACGTCCGCGGCCTGGCGGTCCCCGATGTCAGGGAGAGTCACGAGGACGATCTCCCCCCGTGTCTTCTCGCGCACGTCGGCGATCACCGCTTGCATGTGCGCGATGGATGCCGAGTCGAGCACGCCCGCGAAGTCGTTGATGTAGCCGCGGGGCGCGGGGAGGGCGATCTGCTGCAAGCCAAGGAGGAGCGGAACAAGGGCTGAAGTCATCGGGCGCGTGAATCTTACGTGATTCGGGCCGTACGTGCTTCAGCCCCGGGCGGCGCGACCGCTTGACGGTCCAGGTGCGCCCCCACAAAGATCCAGATACCTTCAGGACCGCCGAGGTCCCCGTGGCTCACTCGCGGTGGCCATTAGCACCGCTGCCGCTCGCACTCGCTCTCGCAGGCTGTAGTCCTGCCATCCGGTCCGCCCCGGAAGGCGTGCCGGTCGCAGCCGATGGACGGCGCGTCATCGACGCGCGGGCGATCGAGCATTCGGGCGCGCGGACTGTCTGGGACGCCCTGCGCCGCACCGTGCCCTTCTTCACGTTCCGGGAGAACAGCCGCGGTCGTCCGACCCGCGCCGACCACCGGGGGCGCTCCAGCATCGCCCTGCGGGACCAACCCCTGATCCTGGTGGACGGGGTCGAGCTGCAGGATTTCACGGTGCTGGGCGCCATGCCCGCGTCGGATGTGCTCGAGATCGAGGTGCTGACCGGCGTGGACGCGACCACCTACTACGGCACGAACGCGACCAAGGGCGCGATCCGAATCCGAACCAAGAGCGGCGGTACCTGAATCGTCGGTCTCGTCACTCAGTCACGGCGTGTTGTAGTCGCAACCCGTAAAGTTCGGGTTGTTACGCTCGGAGAATGGCACCGGCAGCTCCGTGTTGTTGCCATAGACCGTATTGGTGTGCGTGTACACGCCGGTCGGATAGAGCGAATTGACCGCGCGGCTGTACGGCACCCGCGCCAGCCGTCGCAGATCGCCGAGGCGATGGCCGGTCGCGAACAGCCAGAACGCACGCTCACGAAACAGCAGGTCCACGCGGAGTGAATCGTTCGGCGATGGCCCCGGATCGGCCAGGGCCGCGAGGTTGAACCCGCCGTTGTTCACCGCGTCGATGCGCAATGCGTTGAGGCTGGTCACCATGCCCGGCCCGTCGCCTGCCCGCAGCTGGGCTTCCGCTTCGATGAGGCGGGCCTCGACGCCATCGGCGACATGCACGGGGCTCGTCGCCGTCGTGTATTTCTGGAGCACATACAGCGGGGATGTATTATCAAAGCCCTTTCCGTTCTGCGGGGCGACGACCCGAGGGTCTCCGGCACTCGGGAACTTGAGCCCGTTCGTCCCCTCGCCATCGGCAACCGAAAACCGTCCTGTGCCGTTGGGCGTCTGGTTGTTGAAGACGAAGACCCCATTCCTCTGGCGGTCCGTGGCGAGTGAGTGGAAGGTCGCGTAGACGAAGTTGGTGAGCACGCCGGCGACCGCCGCCGCGGCGCCCGCGAAGTCCGCCTTGTCCAGCAGCGCCCGACCTTTCCCCACCAGGGCCAGGTTGCGAACGAGGGGACGAAGGATGGTGTCGTCCGGGGACTGCGTCGCGGTCACGGCAAGCGCGGAGTCGAACCGGCTGATGGCGCGGTCGAGAAGCGCGGTCGTCGTGAGCGGCTGCCCATACTGAATCGAGCCATCCGGCAACCGCTCACTGAATGGCACCGCCGAGCAATAGTTCTCGGCGAAATAGACGTAGGTCATCCCCGACAGGGCCAGCATTTCGCCGATGCGGGAATTGGGCGTGGGCGCGTACTGCTGCAGCGCGCCTACCGCTCCTTCGAGCGCCACGCGTGCCTTCTGCAGGTTGAAGAACACGTCCCTTAGGGTGCCGTTCCGCTCATCGATGGCGCGCGAGTCGTACTCGATGCGCGTAGGGAACGTCTCGGAATCGAAGTACTCGTCCGTCATCACCCCGCTCACGAGAATCTGGCCCTCGGTGCCGCCGTTGTCGCCGTCGTTGGCGAACGCGAAGTCGCCGATGCCGCCGTTGTAGGCCCCGACGGCCCCGTCCGCGTTCAGCACGTCCGGCGGATTGATAACGTCGGGATCCTTCACGTCGAGCAGGCTCGAGCACGCGGCCAGGAGGGCCACGACGCCCGCGACGACGGCGAGTCGCGCCGGCGTCCGCGTGGAGCGATTGGCTTTCATGGTCAGTGCCCTCCTAGAAGTCGAGCGACACCCGAACCGCCAGCGTGCGGATCGGTGGCGCCGTGAGGAAGTCGTCGGCGAAATCGAACTGCCCGTTGCCGTTCACCTCCGGATCGATGCCGTCGTAGTTCGTCCACTTGAGCAGGTTGCGCCCCGTGAGCGAGATCTGCATCGAGGTGGCGCGCAGCGCGCGGGCCCAGACCTCCGGGGCGTAATAGGTCACCGAGGCTTCCCGCAGCTTCAGGAACGTGCCGTCCACGACGTAACCGGCCTGCGAGAACCCTAAGGACGAGCTGCCGGCGGCCACCGCCCGCGCCTGCTCGGGCAGCGGCGCCTGCGGGTTGTTGACCGCGGAGCAGTTGAACGCCACGCCAACGCAGCGGAACCGCTCGGTGAAATTGTAGGCCTTCCAGTCGCCGCGGTAGTCGAGCTGACCGCCGAGACGCACCCGGCTGTGAAACAGCGTGATGCCGGCGTTGAGCGAGATCGAGGTCTTGGGAATCGAGGAGCCAAGGAACCGTGCGACCGAGTCGACCGTCACCTCGTTCACCTCGATGATGCCGTTGCCGTTTGCGTCGGCGAAGCTCAGAATGGGACGGTCCCAGAACCCGAACAGCGGGTACCCTTCGACCTGACGGATCTCGCCGTTGACGATCGGCGGCACCCCCAGCGTCAGCAGCTTATTGGTGTTGCGCGCGAAGCTGAGGGACGCGTCGACGCCCACGCCAGGGGCGACGTCCTTCGTCACGCTGAGCAGCGCCTCGATGCCACGGTTCTGTACCGAGCCGATGTTCTCGAACCGATTCTGATTGATCCCGTTGGACGGCGGCAGCTGCCGGTTCACGAGTGCGTCGTGCGTCTTCTTGTCGTAATAGGTCACTTCCAAACGCACCGCGTCGCGGAACAGCCCGGCGTCGAAGCCGCCTTCGAACTCGGCCGACCGCTCAGGCTTGAGGTTGTTGTTCCCGAAGGCCGTGAGGTCGATCCCCGGCTGATCGGCCGGCGCGGCGCCGCTCAGCACGGTGGCGGTCTGCCCGGTATAGAACAGCAGCGCGGCCGTCGTAGCCGGTTGTTGCCCGGAGGCACCGTACGCGAAGCGCAGCTTCAGGTTGCCCACCGGGATGCTGCGTGGGTAGAACGCCTCATCCGACACCACCCACGAGCCCTGCACCTTGGGGTACCAGACGGAGCGCACCTGGCTGCCAAACGCGCTGTTGCGATCGTTGCGCACGCCACCGGTGAGGAAGACCCGATCTCGCCAACCGAACGTGTGCTCGACATAGCTCCCCAGTGTGACGGCGACGGTGGTGGACTCCAGTGCCGTCCGGATCGCCGCTCCGGTGATCGTTCGACCGCCCGGCGGCAGGACCTGTCCGTTCGCCACTACGGCGGAAGACCCGTCCCTCAGGTACTGGAAGCCGACCGCCGTCTTCGAGGTGATGCTCGGCGTGAGGTTGAACGCCGCGGTCCCGCCGAACTCCGCCGTGTAGTGAGACAGCGTGAAACGGTTGTCGTTGCGACGGCCCTGCCGGAAGTTGGAGAAGTTCGCTCCCTGGCCACGCGCCTGAAACTGCACGTCGGTCAGCGCCGTGTAGTCCATACCCACCGTCGCCCGAGTCGTCAGGTAGGTGGTCGGCCGCCAGGTGGCGGCGAGGCTCGGCGTGAGACGGCTGATGTCTTGCTGCACCAGGATCTGGAACACGTCCCCCGGAAGGAAGAAGCCCCAGATCCCCGGCGAGCCTGCCTGACCGGTTCCGAACAGGCCGCTCGGGAGGAAGCCGGTCACGTTGTTGTCGTTCTGCGGCAGCCGGCCCCGGCTCTGCACGACCCCGATGTTGCCCTGGAAGTCGAGCGCCGCCATCGGCGCCACGTGCACGTTCGATCGAATGCTCGTCTGCCTGAGCTCATTGGGGCGAAACACCTGGTAAGGCGGCTCGGTGCCGCTCGCGGCGGCTGTGAGCCGCTGGTACTCAACGTCCGGGAGCCGATACACCCCCAGCTCGTCCTGGTAGTCGCCTGACACGAAGTACTGAACCTGATCGCCTCCGCCGGAGACCTGCAGCCCAGTCTGGCCACGATATCCCGTGCCGATGGGCGTTTGGCTCGGGTCCATCAGCACGTTGTAGGAGGTCAGGCTGTCGATGCCGCAGGCTCCGGGCAGTGTGTCGGCCAGAGTAGAGTTGAGCAGCGTGCACTGCAAGACGGGGCGCTTTCCCACCGGGAACGTGTCCGGCCGCGGGTGCCCCCAGCTGCGGTAGTTCGTGGGATAGGTGTTCTTGTCACTCAGGACGCCGCCCTCGGTGTACACCCGCCAGCGCGCCCGGCCCGCGAGCCCGTGCTTCGTGGTGATCCGTACCACGCCGTTGGCGGCCTGGGTCCCGTACAGCGTGCTGGCCGAGGGCCCTTTCACGATCTCGAAGCTGGCGATGTCCTCCGGGTCGAGGTCGTTGACGCGGGAGGGCTGCTGGCCGCCGGTGTTGACCGACAACGATTGGCTGTTGTTCTCGACGCGAATGCCGTCCACGTAGTAGATCGGCTCGTTGCTGAGCGACAAGCTCGTTTGGCCGCGGATGCGGATGCGCGTGCCCGTGCCGACCGTGCCGCCCGCCTGCAGCACCTGGACCCCGGCGGCACGCCCGCTCAAGGCATCCGCGAAGTTCGACACGGTCTGAGTCTCCAGGACCTTGGCGAGGTCGATGTTCGTGATGGCGTTGCCCGACTCGCGGGCGCGCTGCTCACCGGTGGCGGTCACGACTACCTCATCCAACGAGATGACCGCTCTCGACAGCGCGAAGTCGGCCGACGCCGTCCCGCCCGCCTGGAGCTGCACGCCGTGCGTCTGGCTCGCAACGCGCAGGTCGTAGGAGCCGGCTGGCACTGCGGAGAGCGTATAGCGCCCGCTCGCGTTGGTGAGAACGGTGCGGTTGGTGTTACCGAGCAGAATGCGAGCGCCCGCCACCGGCACGTTGTTCAGCTGATCGGTGACGACGCCCGTGATCGTTCCCTGCTGTGCGGCGGCGACGCCGGCGCTCCCAAGCAGCAGGGTCGCCACGACTACGCCGTCGCACAGTCGGCGAATACCGGAAATGTTCATCGGGATCTCCTCATGCAAGGAGCTGCTGTACGCTGCGCGTCCGACGAAGTGACAATGCCCGATGGCCGTCGTGGGCGCAGCCAGCCCGGGCCGCACGACGGCCGGGCGCACCGCTGACGGTCGACGCCTTAGCCCCTACATCGTGGCTGCGGGAATGGTGCGGTGGGACAATATCGATGAGCGGACAAAGCAGGGCGCATGATCCACCTCCGTGGATCGGGTAGGACCGCACGACGGCAGAGACGACGGTCAATAGTGGCTCGCGCTACAGACACCCGCAAGATGCCTGGGGTCAGCGCGGCACACGCGCGAT
>QHVD01000582.1:0-1426 GCA_003222235.1 Gemmatimonadota bacterium
GGTGAGCTGGGCCACGCCGGTCGCCACGTCGGCAGTCGGCTGGAAGAAGACCTTGATCACCGCGACGCCGGTCAACGATTGCGACTCGATGTGCTCGATGTCGTTGACGGTGACCGAGTAGGACCGCTCGACGATCGAGACGATCCGCTCCTCCATCTCCTCCGGCGACATACCGTTGTATTGCCAGATCACCGTAGCGACGGGGAGCGGGATCGCGGGGAAGATGTCCACCGGTGTCGTCATGATCGCCACCAGCCCGGCGATGAGGACGAGGATCGCCCCGCAGATGAAGGTGTAGGGGCGCCGCAGCGCGATACGGACGATCCACATCATGGCCGATACCTCATAGGTCCCGGCCGAGCAGCGCTTCGAGCGAAGCGCGGGCGACCTGATAGGTGAACCGCGCGCTCACGAGATCGAGCTCGGCCTGAATGAGAGCGGTCTGGGAGGTGAGCACATCGAGAATCGTGGCGATGCCGGCGCGATACCGCGCCTGGATCACGCGCAGATCTTCGCCGGCGAGCCGCACGGCGTCGAGCGTCAGCGTGATGTCCTGCTCGGCGACGTGAAGGCTGCCGAGCAGCCGCTGTGCCTCCGCACGCGCGAAGCGCTTCGTATCCGCCGAGGTCGCGGTCGCCACATCGGCGGTGACCTTCGCTTGCGTGACGGACGCCTCGCGCACGAACCCGTTGAAGAGCGGGAACGACGTGGTGAGCGCGACGATCCACCCCGACGACAGCGCTCCGCTGACGCGGCCGTTGTTCGACCAGTTGTAGCCGGTGCCGAGCGAGATCGTCGGGAGGTACTGAGTCTCGGAGGCGCGGACGGCCGCGGCGCCGGCGTTCGCCAGTGCTTGAGCGTTCACGACCGCCGGTGCGGCCGCCGGCGCCAACGCGAGCACGCCCGAGTCGCTGAGCGCGAGCGGGACGGGCTCGAGCGTGGCCGGGGGGTCCGCATCGACGGACCCGTTCGCGCCGACCAGCCTGCCGAGGGCGGCGCTGGTCGTGCTGAGCGTATCGCGGGCCGCGAGCTGTTGGCGGCGGGCCGTCGACAGCGAGAGCTCGGCGAGCAGCACGTCCGCCCGCGTGGCCGTGCCGGCGGCGAGACGGTCGCGGGTGTACCCGAGGGCCAGCTCGGCCTGCGCCACGAATTCCGTGGCGACGCGCACGAGCTCGTGCGCGCGCAACACGTCGAAGTAACCCTGTTTGGCAACGAGCACCGTCGCATAGCGCTGCTGCACGAGCCCGGCATCCGCGGCTTGGCTGATCGCGTCGGCCTGGCTCCGTTGCGCGCCGCGCCGGCCGCCCGTGAAGACGTCGATCGCGGCCGCGAGTCCGGCGCCGTACGCGTTCACCGTGCTCGGCTGAGCGAGGCTCGTCACCCCGGCGGTCGCAAGGGATTGATCGCTCCAGCCCGCGCTGGAATT
>QHVD01000582.1:1496-2100 GCA_003222235.1 Gemmatimonadota bacterium
TGCGCGCCGGCCACGCCCGGACTGTGCGCCAGCGTGCGCGCGACCACCGTCTCGAGCGACAAGCGCCGGCCGAGCGCGGACGTATCCGGCTCCTGGCTCTGACTGGTCCCGGGAAGGGTCGAACACAAGACGACTACTAGCGCGAGCGCCCTCACGGCCGGACCGGCCCCGTTCCCGCACCGGTACGCTTGATGGCGGTGGCGACGTCGTCCAGGTCAGTATCGGTCAGCTTGAGACTTGCGGCGCCGATCCAGCCGTCCACTTGGTCGGGGGATCGCGCGCCGACGATCGCGCCGGTCACGCCCGGCCAGGCGAGCGTCCAGGCCACCGCCACTGCGGCGACCGTCGCGCCGTGCCGCTGCGCGATTGGCCGCAAGGCGTCCGCCAGGGCGACGTTGCGTCGCAGTCCGAGGCCCGTAAAGTCGGGAGAGCGGGAGCGCCAGTCATCCGCGCCGAGTTGGGCGGCGCGCGCCAGGGTGAAAGCCCCCGTGAGGAGGCCCGACTGCATCGGACTGTATACGATGACCCCGGTGCCGTGCGCGGCACACCACGGGAGCTCCGCAGCCGCGACCTCCCGGCGGATCGCGGAAAACGGCGGCTGCAG
>QHVD01000582.1:2192-2389 GCA_003222235.1 Gemmatimonadota bacterium
AGTAGTCCTCGAGCAGGGTGCCGTCCTCGGCGGGCCAGTGCATCTGGTACAGGTCGATCCGCTCGACGTCGAGCCGGCGGAGCGACGCCTCGACCTCGCGGCGAATGCTCAGCGGATCGCCGACGCGACGCGGCGGCGCCGGGCGGTTGTGGTCGTCCCAGACGAGCCCGGCTTTCGTGAAGACGTACGGGCGGTCG
>QHVD01000339.1 GCA_003222235.1 Gemmatimonadota bacterium
ATCACCTGAGCGCCGGCGCGAACGTGCCCCTGGAGGCTCGTGGCGCTGCGCCAGAACGCGACGCCGAGCACCGCCACCAACAGCCCGAGCAGCGCGGCCGCGGGCACTCCCGGCAGAAACGGCTGGGTGAGCGCCAGCAGCGGCATGCCGACGAGCAGCACGGCGGCCAGCTGGAAGGTGACGACGAGCATCCGACGGGGCGCGGCGGCGAAGTCCACCCGCTTGCGTTGTTCCGTCGGAAGGGCGAGCCGCGCCAGGGTCACGCCAAGCTTCTGGCTCACCCGGACCACGCCGAGGCAAAACGGCGCGCACAGGGCGAGCGCGGTACCGATGACCAGCGACCGGGCAACCAGTTCGGACATGGCGAGGTCATTCTGCGCAACGGCGACGATCTTCCGAATCGAGGCCGAGGTCGCGACCACGATGCTCGCAATCAGCGCCGCATCGAGGACCAGCAAGCGGAGGAGTGGGCGGACACGCGCCAGCGCAGTATTCGCGGGCCGGCGCGCGCGCAACTCCTCCAGCCAGCTAGTGTAGAGCGCCGCGAACGTCTGGAGCGGCCCCGGGAGCTTACGGTCCACCCAGGCGGCGATCGAGTCCGACGCCCGGATCATCCAGGGCGTGAGCAGGGTGGTGACGGCCGAGACAGTGATGGCCACGGGGTAGAGGAAGTCGCCCGTGGCGCGCAGGGCCAGCCCCAGACCGGCGATAATGAACGAGAACTCGCCGATCTGGGCGAGGCTGAGCCCCGCCTGGATCGAGGTGCGCATCCCCCTACCGGTCAGGAAGGCGCCCAACGAAACGCCCGTCACCTTGCCTAGGACGACGGCCCCGGTCAGGGCCACGGCGCCCTGCCAGTGGCGGGCCACCAGCCTCGGATCGATCAGCATGCCGACCGACACGAAGAACACGGCTGCGAACACGTCCCGGACCGGTTCGACCAGATGCGCGACCTGCTTCTCCTCGCCCGATTCGGCGACCAGCGACCCGGCCAGGAAGGCTCCCAGCGCGACAGAATAGCCGAAGGCTTGCGCGAGGAGCGCGACGGCGAAGCAGATGCCGATGCTCGCGACGAGCGTCGTCTGGCGGCGGTTGAGCCGGCTGACGGCACGCATCGCCCGGGGCACGAGAAGAAGGCCGACCGTGATCAGGGCGACGAGGAACCCCACCAGTCGAGCGACCGTCGCCGCCAGCGGCCCGGGGGCGAGTCCGCTCCCCGACGCGACGCCCGTGAGGACGGCGATCAGCAAGACGGCGATCAGGTCTTCTGCGATCAGGATGCCGAGGACGAGCTGGCGCAGCTTCCCCGTGACCCCCTGCTCCTCGAAGGCCTGCGCGATGATCGTGGTGCTCGAAATGGCGATGACGGCGCCCGCGAACATGCTCTCGAGGCCCGTCCACCCGAGGAGGCGGCCGATCGTGAATCCCAGCCAGATCATGAAGCTGGTCTCGAGCAGGGCGGTGAGCCCGGCCGTCGGCCCGACTTCCGCGAGCCTGCGGAGACTGAACTCGAGCCCGAGCGAAAACATCAGGAGGATGACGCCCAGCTCCGAGAGCGTCTGCACGACGACCGGGTCGGCCACGAGGGGGATCGGCACGTGGGGCCCGACGATCAGCCCGGCGATGATGTAGCCCAGCACGACCGGCTGACGCAGGCGCTGGAACACCACCGTCGTCACCGCGGCCACGCCGAGGACGATCGTGAGGGACTTCAGGAACTCGTGGGCGTCGTGCATGCTCGTTGATCGCAGCTCCCTCGCGGAAGACCCTCAACTCGATCGAGTCTCGTCATCGACGCCATGCACCAGGGCGAGAAGGGTGGTGACAGGGCGGTAATATGCCTAAACTGTGCGCGTGTCCGGAGCGAAGTGGCTCCGGTGGTCGATACGGATTCTTCGTTGGCACACTGACCGCGACCGACAGTCGAGGAGATCTCCCATGCCCGATCGGAGACCGGCTCGCCTGACCGCCGGGCGGCTGACCGTGGCGCTCGCCGCGGCCGTCCTGCTCGCCCTCGCTCTTTACGCCAGCACGTTCGTCATCTCTTACGAGGACTTTTTCCGGGCCGAGGACCCGCTCGTCAGGAATGACGTCGCGCGCCTGGCGCCCGCGCGCGTAGAGCGCGTGGACACGGTCCGGGAGGTCGATCAGCTCCGGGCCGTCCTGCGGGAGGCGAGGCAGCGCGGGCTCAAGGTGTCGATCTCCGGAAGCCGCCACAGTCAGGGAGGCCACACCTACACCCGGGGCGGCGTCGTGTTGAACATGCGCGGGTTCAACCGGGTCCGTGCCGTCGATCCGGTCGCCCTGACCATCACGGTGGAGAGCGGCACGACGTGGGACGAAGTGCAGCGCGCCATCGCCCCTCGGGGACTCGCGCTCAAGGTGATGCAATCCTCGAACATCTTCACCGTGGGCGGCACGCTGAGCGCCAACGCGCACGGGCGCGACCTCGATGTGACCCAGGCGGTCGAGGTGGTCGAGAGCTTCCGGCTGCTGCTCGCCAATGGGAACGTGGTCCAGGTCAGCCGGGATGAGAATCCGGAGCTCTTCTCGCTCGTCATCGGCGGATACGGCCTCTACGGCGTGATCCTCGACGTCACGCTCCGGGTCACGCGCGACGAGCTGTACGAGCAGCGCGCCGTCTCGATGGATTACCGGGAGTTCCCGGGCTATTTCGCCCGGAACATCAAGCCCGACTCAGACGTGGTGCTGATGCTCGCGCGCCCGTCCATCGACCCGAACCCCGACTCGTTCCTGAGGGAGGTGGTGGTCGTGACCTGGCGGCGCGCCGGCCCCGGCGGGCCGGGCGGGCGGGGCAGCTTCGACCTCACCGAGGAGGCGCACGTCTGGCGCGACCGGTTCTTCTTCGGCCTGTCGCGCCGCTTCGACTGGGCGAAGTCGCTCCGCTGGAGGCTCCAGAAGAAGGTCGAGCTGGGCGCCGGCGAGGCCCGGATCGTCTCCCGCAACAACGCGATGCGGCCGCCGCTCGCGCCGCTCGAGTTCCTCGAGTACCACTCGCGCCGCGACACGGACATCATCCAGGAGTACTACATACCGGTCGAGAACTTCGTCCCGTTCATGGACCGCTTCCGCGAGATCCTCGTCGGCGGCAAGATGAACGTGCTCAGCTCGACCGTGCGCTACGTGACTCCGAATGCCACGCCGGCCCTCGCCTACGCCCCGCGCCGCCCCGCCTTCGCGATCATCCAGATGAGCAACGTCGGGCTGTCCCCGGACGCGCAGGCACAAGCCGAGGCCGTGACCCGGCAGCTCGTCGATGCGGCGCTGGAGCACGGCGGCACGTACTACCTGACGTACCAGCTCTACCCGACGGCGGACCAGCTGCATCGCGCCTACCCCAACGCGCGCCGCGCCTTCGCCCGCAAGCGGTTCTACGACCCGGACGAGACCTTCACCAACCAATTCTACGAGCGCTATGGGCACACCGAGCCGCGTTGATGTGTCGCCCCCGCGCCGCGGGCGCCGGCGCCAGATCCTCGCCGCCGTCGCCCTCACGCTGGGAGTCGCCGCCCTTTACCTCTTCGCTTACGAGCCGCCGTATCGAGGCTCGCTCGTCGCCCGGCCGTCGCGCTCGCTCGTATTCGCCCATCGCGGCTTCGGCGACCTTGCTCCGGACAACAGCCTCTACGCCGTCGAGCGCGCGCTCGCGGCGGGCATGGACGGCGTGGACATGGACGGCCAGCTCACCCGGGACAGCGCGCTCGTCATCTTCCACGACCTGAGCGTCGATCGGTTGACGTCGGGCACCGGCCGCGTGCGGGACAAGACACTGAAAGAGATGCTCGCTCTCGACCTGGGGCCCAAGTACGACCCGGCGATACGTGGGGCCTATGTCAGGACGTTCGAGGACTTCGTCCGCGCGGTGAAGGGGCGCGGAATCCTCATGGTCGAGCTGAAGGTGCCGGGCCTCGCACCGAGCGGGATCGAGCAGCGGGCGGTCAAGATCATTCAGCGGTACGACGCACACCAGGATGTCGTGCTCAGCTCGTTCAACCCCCTCGTGCTCTATCGCGTGAAGCGGCTCGACCCCCGAGTCCGGACCGCCCTGATCTTCATGGACACGAACTGGAATCCGGAGCTCGTCGCCGAGATCAAGCCGGGGGACCTGGTGAATCTCCCGTGGCCGCTGCGGCAGGAGTTCATCCGCCGCGCGCTACGCAAGATAGTCCGCCCGGACCTGCTGAGCATCAATCATGAGGTGGACGAGGCGGTCATCGACCGCTTGATCGCGAAGGGGTGGCCGGTGTTCATCTGGACGGTGGACACGGAGGAGGAAGTCCGGTTGGCACTGTCCAAGCGGCCGTACGGCGTGATCTCGAATGAGCCGATTCGCGCCCGGCAGCTTCGCGGCGAATGAGCCTCCCGGCGGGCATCTCCATCCCCAAGCCGGATGTCGTCTTCACGGATCTCGGTCTGGCGATCCTGGGCGCCTACCTCGGATGGCGGCTCTGGACGGCGCGCGGAGGGGGGATGTTGCCGAGGACCGGCGTCGTCGTCGTTGGCGGACTCGCCAGCGCCGCGTTTTGGGGCGCGATCTTTCACGCCTTCTTCCCCGCCAACACGGCGACGCCCTCCGGCTTCATCGTCTGGATCGCCGTCGCGCTCTCGATCCTGGTTGTCGCCGCTGCGCTGCTCGAGCTGGGCCTTCGTATCCTGGCCCCACGACTTGCGCCGCTTGTGCGCCGGTCGATCGTGGTCACGTACGCCGCCGGCTTCGCGGCCGTCGTGCTGTTCGTGGACGAGTCGTTCTCCACGATCGTGCGCTTCTACGCACCGGCGCTCGTTTTCTTCCTGATCGTCGCGGTGCGGCAGGCGATCCGCACCCGCAACGCCGGCTGGAGGCTGATCGCCGTCTCTTTCATCATCTCGGGCGCAGCGGCGCTGCTGCAGCAGGCGAACGTGTCGATCCACCCCGTCTACTTCGACCACAACGCGGTTTACCACGTGTTGCAGGGCATCGCACTCGTGCTGCTCTACCGTGGATTCCGGCAGGCACCCGCAGCGTCGGCAGGAGCGTATGCAGGCGGAACGGATCCCGCGCCTCGCCAAGGATGAGCGCCTGGCGCGTCAGTGGGCGCGGACCGTGAATTCCAGGCCGCCTTCGAAGGGTAGGGTCATGGTGCGCAGGCCGTTCTGCGGATCGTTGACGAACTCGAAATAGTCGCGATATGCCTCGTGGAATTGCGTGGTGTTGTCACAGATGACGACCGCCCCCTCCCGCAAGTAGGGCGCCACCAGCGCGAGCGCCGGCCGAGCCATCGGCGTCCAGATGTCGACGAGCATGAAGTCGACCGACCCGCCGACATCCACCAGCGTCTCGCGCAAGTCGCCTTCGCGCAGCTCGATCAGGTCCGACAAGCCGGCTGCGGCGAAATTGGCGCGTGCCACCTCCGCCTTCTCCGGCTCATACTCCGTGGCGATCACGACGCCGTGGGCGTCATGACGAAGATTGTCGCGCACGGCCGCGGCAAGAAAGAGAGTGGAGACACCAAACGACGTACCGGCTTCGACCACCCGTCTCGCTCGAAGGGCGCGGCACACGTGATAGCAAAACTCCGCCTTGTCGCGATCGAGCGCCACGAGCTTGTCCCTCAGAAACTGGTTGGCTCCGGCGTCGAAGCGGTTCCAATCGAGGGAGCCCTGGGCGGCGCGAGCGGCGAAGTAGGATGCGAGCGATTCACGTTGGCTCGCATCCGCCGCGTAGAGCCGATCGAGCAGCTCGTCGATCGGGGAACCAAGAACCAGGTGTCTGTTCATGAACGCACGCCCAGGCCCCACCACGGCCGTTCATCGGCGGCGGGACCGTAGATCGGCGTGAGCGACACGTCGTTCAAATGCAGATACACACCGAGCTGGCTGCGATAAGCTGCGGGCCGACTTCCGGCGGCGCAATCCTGCCGTGCCCTACGTCGGGTGCTGATAGGCGCACACACGAACGCTTCCCGCTAAGGACGCGCCCAGGCAGCTTCAAGCGTTGGTGGGCGCGCGCTTATGAGCGTTGCGCAGCCGACTCGGCCGGCAGCAACATTTCGCACCGCAATGCAGTGATCAGATGACGCTCGGCTCGCCTCACCGACTTACCGTCCAGCCCGTTGGCGATCCCCCGTTGCCGAGGGTCTCGAGCCGAGCGTATGTTGGCAGCATGGGCGCGCGCCACCCCGTCACTGCGGAACAGCTCGAACGGATGGGCGAGCGGGACTTCGACTTCGAGCTGGTCCGCGGCGACCTCGTCCCGGTGACACCGGCCGGCCGGGAGCACGGGGCGCTTGCCATGGGCCTCGGGGCCAGGCTCTGGGCGTTCGTGGAGGCGCACGGTCTCGGCCGGGCCTACGCAGCCGAAACGGGGTACATCCTCCACCGCGACCCGGACACGGTGCGAGCGCCGGACGTGAGCTTCGTTTCAAGCGACCGCGAAGCGGCCATGGGATCCTGGAGTGGGTTCATCGCGGGCCCCCCCGATCTCGCGGTCGAGGTTCGTTCGCCCGATGATTCTCAGGCTGAACTCCTTCGGAAGGCTGCGGACTATCTCGAGGCGGGGAGCCGGTTGGTGTGGATCGTCGACCCGGCATCGCGACAAGTGCACGTGCACCGGCCCGGCCAGGCGACGCTCACACTCTTCGACGATGCGACGCTGGACGGCGGAGACGTGCTCCCGGGGTTCACGCTGCCCCTTTCCCTTCTTTTCGCGAAGTGACGTGGGGGCGCAGCATGCACGCCCCTACTCACCCGAGC
>QHVD01000340.1:0-6317 GCA_003222235.1 Gemmatimonadota bacterium
GCAGCAGATCGTTCACAATGCAGCCGTCCAGCCCTTCCTGCTGCTTGTGGAACTCGACGTAGAACCGCAGGGCGTCCCCGATCCAGCGCGCCAGCGGGGCACTGGAGTGGCCGAGCCGGGCCACTTCCTGCGCCTCGAGCACCGCCTCCCGGGTCACGTCGAGGCCGACCATCTCCGTGGGCAGTTCCGCCCGCAGCACGATGTCGAGCGCCTCGGGGTCGCACCAGGCGTTGAATTCGGAGAAGGGCGTGGTGTTTCCCTGTGCGGCGAGGTTCCCCGCCATCGCGATGTGACGCCGGACCTTCGCCCGCACGAGCGCGACATCGCGCCGCAGGGTGAGCGCGAGGCTCGTCAGCGGCCCGAGCGTCACGAGCGTCACCGGCTCGGGTTGCTCGCCCAGCAGTCGCTCGAGCGGCCGCACGAATTCGAGGGCGAGCCCCGCGGGCGGCAGCGCGGCATGCCCGAGCCCCGATTCTCCGTGCGTCTCCCGCGCCACGGTGAGCGGGCGCCGGAGCGGACGCCGCGCCCCGACGCCGAGCGTGGCGCGCCGTCCCGCCCGCCGCACGATCTCGACGGCGTTGCGGTACGCGTTCTCCGCCACGGTGTTGCCGTACGACACCGAGATCCCGCGCACGTCGAGCTCGGGCGAGCGCAGCGCGAGGAACAACGCCAGCATGTCGTCGATGCCGGGGTCGGTATCGATTATTACGGGAAGCGGGAGATGGGAGGAGGGATTGGTGGGCTCTGGCACGGGTGAACGCTAGGGAGCGCGCACCTCCTTCGCAATAGTCTCGTGCAGCTCGCGAAATTCCTCCGCCCCGCCGAACCCGAAAATGCGCTCGATGATTCGCCCCTGCCGGTCGAGCAGCACGGAATAGGGGAGGCCCCGGTAGTGGTAGGCCTGCTTCATTCGTCCCCCGCCCACCAGGATCGGGAACGGCGGCCGGAACTCGCGCACGAACGCGGCCATCTTGCCCCGGTCCACGTCGTCCGAGATGGCGGCGATCTCGAAGGCCCGGCGGCTGAATTCGCGGTACAGCTCCGTCATGTGAGGGAACTCCTCCCGGCACGGATCGCACCACGACGCCCAGAAGTTCACCAGCGTCACCTTCCCCGCAAAGCGGGCGAGCGTCACCGTGTCACCCGTGAGGTCGGGCAGGGCGAAGGCCGGCTCGAAGGCCTCGCGCCCCGCTGCCGAGGCTCCCCGGAGCAACGAGTCCGCGTCGAACGCGGCGATGCTTCCGCGCGCGTCCACGGCGACCGCGGTTTCGCGCGGCGCGAGCCGGCGGGTGGCGAGAATCGTCCCGGTGGCGGTGTCGAGCACGTCCCCCTCACCCGTTCGCTCGGTCACGAGCAGGTCGGCCCCGAGGGGCGCGACGGCCACGGGCACGGAGAGTCGCGGGCCGGTGACGATCCTGACGACGCGGAGCCGGTGGTCGAAGGCGACGATGCGACTGTTGTCGGGATCGGGCGCCCACGACGAGCCGCCGAGTGCGGCGGCCGGCGAGCGACCGAGGAAGAGGAGAGTGAAACCGCCGGGTGCGGGGGACCGGCAGGCGGAGAGCGCCGCCAGGAGCGCGGCGCCCACCGCCGGCGCCCGACGCATCAGGTTGCGGTCGCGACGGTCTTGATCTGGATCGTGTGGAGGCCGCCGAGTCGTCCGAACCCAGGACGTAGAGCCGGCCGTCGGGAGGAGGGCCGAGGGCGAGCGCCACGTTCACGAGCGCGTGCCGCACCTGGACCTCGCGACCCCTGGGCGGGAGGAATTCCGGATCCGACTCCCTCGCGAACAGGCCGCGCTTCGTGGTCCAGCGCAGCGCACCGTTCGGCGCGTACTTCCTGATCTCGTCGCGTACCAGGGGCGCGAAATAGACGGCGCCGTCGGGCCCCACGGCCACCGCGCCCGCGTTCACGAGGTGCGTGAGAAACGGGGCCGCGGGGACACGTACCGTCGCGAGCCCTTCCACGGGTCGCCCCAGGGTATCCAGCACGCGGATCAGCGGCGCCGTATCTGCTTCGGCGGCGAACTGCGGCACGTAATACGGCGACCGCACGGCGACGACGCGGGGCCTTGCCGTTCCCGCAGTGGCGGCGTAGAGCGAGGCGACGTTGGGGCTTTCCCACTCGCGCACGGGGTGGCCTGCGGTGTCGAGCACGACTCCCTCACCCGTTCGCTCGGTCACGAGCAGGTCGGCCCCGAGGGGCGCGACGGCCACGGGCACGGAGAGTCGCGGGCCGGTGACGATCCTGACGACGCGGAGCCGGTGGTCGAAGGCGACGATGCGACTGTTGTCGGGATCGGGCGCCCACGACGAGCCGCCCAGTGCGGCGGCCGGCGAGCGACCGAGGAAGAGGAGAGTGAAACCGCCGGGTGCGGGGGACCGGCAGGCGGAGAGCGCCGCCAGGAGCGCGGCGCCCACCGCCGGCGCCCGACGCATCAGGTTGCGGTCGCGACGGTCTTGATCTGGATCGTGTGGAGGCCGCTCACGAAGCGATGCGTGCCCGTCACCGTGACCTTGCCCTCGGCGTACTTCTCGAGCTTCGAATTTTGCGGGTCCCCGGGCTTGGAGCTCACGGGCACGTAGATTGTGCTGTCGCTCGCCAGGATGCCGAGCGGCACGCCCGCCTTGGCGCACGCCAGTGCGCACGCCTTGTGACTGGGTCCGGAAGCCCCATTCGTGGTGTGACAGTTCAGGTCGATCACCTGACCGGTGATCGTCACCTCGTTGCCGGCGGTCGCCATGTGGCCCTGCGCTGCGAGCGGCCCCGCAAACAGGGCCAAGACGACGGTTGTGGTGAGAATCCGCTTCATCGCTGTTCTACCTCCTTGGCAGGTTAGTCACGGGTTGAGACCGGTGGAAGCCGCAGTCTCGGTCGCTTCCGTCTACCATACGTCCCGACTCGGGGTTCCGGATTGGCGTATATTGGGCGCCATGGACGAGGCCTACCGCCAGATGGTAGACACGTTTGGCCGGGGGTGGGAGCGGGGGGACGCGGATGAACTGGTGTCGGTCTTCGCGCCCGACGCCGTATTCCTCGAGACCCCCTTCAGCGAAAGCGCCGTCGGGATCGACGCGATCAGGGCTTACTGGAAGGACGTTCCCGTAAACCAGGCCGAGGTGAGCTTCAAGTCCGGCGAGGTCTACGTCGCCGGCCCCTGGTTCGCCACCGAGTTCCGCTGCCTCTATCGCCGCCGCCGAACCGGGGAGCGGATAGATGCACGGGGGGCGATGTTCTGCGAGACGAAGGACGGCAAGATCACGGAAATGAGGATGTACTGGCACCGATCGGGGTTTACGTCGCCGGCTGTCGCCTGACGTATTCCAGCGCCTCCTGCATCAGCCCGGCATGCCGCATCCCGATCCGCATCGCCTGGGCCAGCGCCTCTTCCTCGTCCATCCCTTGATCGAGAATGAAAAAGGGAAGCAGGGTGACCCCCACACGGTTCCCGCTCGCGCAGTGAAAGAGCACCCTCTTCTTGCCGGCGAGCGCCCGCACCGTCCGGCGGACCCGGAGGAAGGTCTCGTCGCTGAGCGGCCCGTGGCTCACCGGGATGTTGACGTACTCGAGTCCGGCGGCGACGACCGCGTAAGGCGTGCGGTACGGCTGCGGCTCCATCGGCTCGCGGATGTTCAGCACCACCTCGCACCCCGCGCGTTTGAGCGCCGCGAGCTGCGCCGCGGTGGGCTGGCCGCCGGTCACGATCCCGGGAATCGGCTCGCAGGCGTTGGGGACACCGGCGGCGGCGTCGAGGAGTTGGCTCATGGGGAGCTCCCGGGCTAGCGTTGAGACCAGAATGTAGCCGATTCGCCCCGTCCCCCGTCATGCCCGCCTCGCGCCGTGCGCCCCTCCGCCGGCACCTCGTGCCGCGCCAGAAGCTGTGGCTCAACTGGGACGGAGTGTTCTTGATGGGGCCGCGCTATCTGCGGTTCCTGGACGCGGTCGATCGCACGGGGACGATCCGCGCGGCGGGGCAGGTCGTCGGGTGGAGCTATCGCACCTGCCTCAACCGGATCCGCCAGATGGAGCGCGTGCTGGGCGCGAAGGTGCTCACCACGACCCGCGGTGGGCGGGGAGGAGGCGGTGCGCGTCTCACCGCCGAGGCGCGTCGCCTCGTAACGCTGTTCGCCGCGTGGCGGCAGGAAGTGGACCGGCTGAGTCTCGCGGCATTTCGAAGGGTTTTCGGGCGATAGGTAACGCATTGCCTATCGGCACGCCGACCGGTAGCTTCTGGCCGTCACGCACATGCGCTCGGCCCCCGGTCTGTCCGTTCTCGTGCTCGCGGCGACGCTCCGTCTGCCCGCGCTCGCCCAGACGCCGGCACGCGTTTCGACGACGCCCAAACTGACGGGCTACCTCCAGCCCCGCTTCCAAACCGTCGGCGACACCGGCTCCTTCTTTCTCCGCCGCGCGCGCTTCGCCGTGGAAGGTGACATCACGCCGTGGGCGTCCTACCGCGCCCAGGTCGAAATGCGCACCATCGGGGCGCCGGCGACGCCGCCGTCCTCGCCGCTGACGCTCTCGGCCACGGACCTCTTCGTCACCGTGAGACACGAGCGGTGGAGCGGCACCGCGGGGCAGTTCCGCGTCCCGTTCTCCCTCGAATCGCTGCTCAGCTCGACGATCCTGGAGACGACCGAGCGCTCGCGCATCGTGAACGCCGCCAAGCGCCACATCGGCGCTCAGGTGGCGTGGCGCATCCCCGACCGGCTGGCGCTGCAGGGCGCGGTGGTCGACGGCGAGGGCCCGAACCGCGCCAGTAACCCGGACAACCGCATGGCTTATTTCGCGCGCGTCCTGGTGACGCCGCTCAAGGGTCTGGACGTCGGCGGTGCCTTCGAGGGCTACAGCGATAGCACGGGCGCGGACATCCAGGGGGTATATCGGGCGGCCCGGTGGACGGCGCGCGCCGAGTACATCCGGGAGCACAACAGGCGCTCCGGCGTCCACACGATCGGGTGGTACGGCCTCGCGACGTATGAACCGATCCTGAACCGGTTCCAGCTCGTGGGGCGCGTCGAACAGTTCGATCCGAGCGATCAGGTCACGACCGACCGCTCGACAGGCTACCTCCTTGGGCTCCAATGGTTCTTCGGCGGCGACAACTTGAAGATGATCGCTGACTACGAGGTCTTCCGAGAGCAGAGCGCTCAGTTGAAGAACAACCGGGGCGTGGTGCAGATGCAGGCGAGGTGGTGATGGGGCGGCGGTCGAGGGCGGTGGAAGGCGGTGGACGGCGGTGGGGGGCCGTGTGGCTTGCGTGCATTGCATTTTCCTCCACCGCCCTCCACCGTCCTCCACCGCCCATCACCGCCCAGTCTCGTGAGATCATCCTCGCCACCACGACCTCTACCCGTGACGCCGGGCTGCTCGACTCCCTCCTCCCCGTGTTCGAGCGCCAAACCGGTTACCACGTGAAGGTGATCGCGGTCGGCAGCGGGCAAGCGCTGGAGATGGGAAGGCGGGGCGATGCGGACGTGGTGCTGGCGCACGCGCCGGCCGCCGAGCGGGTCCTCGCAGACTCGGGTTACTTCCGCGAGCGGCGCCTCGTCATGCACAACGACTTCGTCATCGTCGGTCCCGCGAGCGACCCGGCCGGACTGCGGGGGCTGAGCGACGCGGTCGCCGCGATGCGGCGCATCGCCGCTACGCCCGCCACGTTCGTGTCACGCGGCGACCAGTCGGGGACGCACAAGCTCGAGCAGTCGCTCTGGAAGCTGGTCGGCGGCGCGCCCCCAACCGGGGCGCGCTGGTACGTCGAATCGGGCCAGGGCATGGCTGCGACGTTACAGATGGCCGACCAGAAACGCGCCTACACTATCACCGACCGGGCCACGTATCTCGCGTGGCGCGACAAGGTACAGCTCGTTCCCGAGGTCGAGGGAGACCCGCTGCTGTACAACGTGTACCACGTGATGGAGGTGAGCCCGAACAACGCGCCGCGAGTCAATACCGTGGGTGGGAAGGCTTTCGCGGATTTTCTCGTGGCTCCGGAGACCCAGGCGCGGATCGGGGAGTTCGGACATTCGCGGTTCGGCCAGAGCCTCTTCGTCCCCGATGCCGGCAAACCCGATCGGTGGTGAAATAGGGGACCACGCATGTTGCTGTCCCCCCGGGAGACACCCCCTGTCCCCGCGGTAGGTCAGGGGTGCTCGGAAGGCTGGGCCCCTCGACTTAACGGCCAGCTCGTGCGCGGGTCTGATAGATGCAGGAGGGGCACGTTTCTTGATATGGTGGCCCCCCAGGAGTATATAAAGAGGATAGCATATGATGCTGGCACTGATGCTCTCGATGCTCGTCCCCGCGTCGCCCGGCGC
>QHVD01000340.1:6344-8335 GCA_003222235.1 Gemmatimonadota bacterium
AAGACAGCTACTTCTTACAAGGGGACAAGGCGCGCGTCAACGTGAAGCTGGCGGATGACGGCTACGTGGTCGTGCTCCGCGCCGACGCCGAGGGTCGTGTGCGTGTGCTCTTCCCGCTCGATCCGGGCCAGGACGACTTCGTGCGGGGCGGCGACAAGATCGAGGTCCGCGGCCGCGGGGACCGCGAGGCGTTCTACGTCGACGACCGCGAGGGCCAGGGCGTGGTGCTCGCCGCGCGGGCGGCGGCCCCCTTCAAGTTCGACGAGTTCGTGCGCGGTGATCATTGGGACTATCGCGTCCTCGATGCTCGGGAGGCCGGCGACGACAGGGAGGCCGCGCTGCTCGACATCGTGCAACGCATGGCGCCGGACGGTCACTTCGACTACGACGTCGTACAGTACACGGTCGCTTCGCGGAGCTCGTACTACCGGCACTCCTATTCGAGCGTCGGCGTAGGCTTCGGCTGGGGCCGGCCTTACTATCGCTACGGCTTCGCCTACGGCTCCTGCTTCGACCCGTTCTTCTACGACCCGTTCTCCTGCGGGTCTGCGTTTTACGACCCGTTCTACTACGGCTACGATCCGTTCTTCTACGGGCCGTTCGTCTACCGCGCGTATTTCTACCGGCCATTCATCTACAGGCGCGGGGTGATCATCTATCCCCGGCAGCGTTACGCGGGCGGTCTGTTCATCGATCGGGTGCGCCCTCGCGGAACCGGGTTGACGTTCAAAGCGCGCGTTGCCGAAGGGCCGACCACGCTGGGGGTGGGTCCGCGGCTGCGGATCCCGCCGGGGGCGCTCTTGAGCACGAGCACTCGCGTCCGCGCGGTGCCCGTCTCGGCTCCCGCGACGACTCCGGTGCGCGTGCGCGACTCGTGGATCGACCGGCCCGCGCCGACCCGCAGGGCCGCTCGCGCGCCCGTGGACGCTCCCGCGCCTGAGGCCCGGGCGCCGGAACGCCGCGATAACAGGGGTGGCTCGGAACGGCCGGCGCCGGAGCGCCGTGGTGGTGGCGGCGTCGATCGGCCGGCGCCCTCACGCGGCCGGGATTCCGGCGCCTCGGGTGGCGGGCGGAGTTGGGGAGGGGGCGGCGGCCGCGCCTCCTCGGGCGGTGGCCGCGGGAGCGCCCCCTCGAACGGGGGCGGCGGGCGGCGGCGGCCGTAATCACCGGGCACACCGATAACCATTGGGGGCGCACCTGCGCCCCCTTGTTTTTGCGTGCAGATTCCCCGCCTCGTGACCGACCTCAAACGCTCGTTGCGCCTGATGGACGGGCTGGCCATGGTGGTGGGCATCATGGTGGGGAGCGGCATTTTTCGCACGCCCGGTCTCGTCGCCGCGCAGCTCGGTCGCCCGTGGCTCACGCTCGTCGCCTGGCTGTTGGGCGGCGCCCTCGCTCTGCTCGGCGCGCTGTGCTTCGCCGAGCTCGCCACTCGTCACCCAAGAGCAGGCGGCAAGTACGTGTACGTGCGTGAGGCATTCGGCCGGCGCGCGGGGCTCCTGGTCGGCGTGGTCGAGGGCCTGGCGATCTACACGACCGCCATCGCGGCGCTCGGGGTCACGTCGGCCGAGTTCCTGGGTCGCTTGAGCGGCGCGGGCGGGGCGCTCACGCCGTGGCTTGGCTCGGGATTCGTCGCCCTCCTTACGGCCGTCAATCTGTTCGGTGTGGCCTCCGGGCGGTGGGTGCAGAATCTGATCACCGGCGCGAAGGTCCTGGCCCTCGGCGGCGTCGTGGCTATCGCGTTCGCGGAGGGAACGGGAGCGGGCTGGCATAGCGAGCTCGCCGGGGCGCCGCAGGGGCTCGCCCTGTGGGCGGCGCTGGGGGTGGCCGCTCAGCCGGTGATATGGACGTACTACGGCTATCCGGAGGCCGCAAAGATCGCCGAGGAAGTGGTCGATCCCGAGCACACGCTGCCACGTGTGTTTCTCGGGGGAATCGCCGTCGCCGGGGTGCTGTACTTACTCCTCAACGCGGCGTTCCTGCACGTGCTC
>QHVD01000341.1 GCA_003222235.1 Gemmatimonadota bacterium
GGCCCGGTACCTCGAGGGCGGTGAAGCGGTCGTCACCGTCCAGTCGCTCGAAGCCGAACACGGCCTGATAGAACGTCGCCGCGCGGCGGAGATCGGCGACGTAGAGCGACGTCTCGAGCACACCGGTGACCGCGGGCACCTCAGCCGTGGGTCGTCAGCTCGCCGCGCAGCACCGTCACCGCTGTTCCGCCGAGCTTCACGCGCTCGCCGCCGAGCGACACCCGCACCACGCCGCCGCGCGGGGATGCTTGATACGCGATCATCTCGGTCTTCTTCAGGCGCTCGCTCCAGAACGGCGCGAGGGCGCAATGGGCCGACCCCGTGACCGGGTCCTCCGGCACGCCGGTCCGGGGCGCGAAGAATCGGGACACGAAATCGTAGCCCGGCGTGGCCGCCCGGCTCGTGACGATGGTCCCTCGCGCTTCCACGCGCTCGAGCGCCGGGAAGTCGGGCTTGAGTGCGCGAATCGTGTCTTCCGAGTCCAATTCGATCAGATAGTCGAACCTGCTGCGCCCGACCCAGCGGGGCGTCCCTTGCAAACCGAGGGCCTCGGCGAGCCCCGCCGGCGCCGGCGCGGGCGCCGCGCGCGTCGCGGGGAAGTTCAGCTCGATCCAGCCGTCGCGCCGCCGGGCCGTGAGGAGGCCGCTCTTGGTCCGGAACCGTGCCTCCTCGCCGGCGGGCGTGTGGCCATCCTCCCACAGCACGTGCGCGCTCGCGAGCGTCGCGTGGCCGCACAGGTCCACTTCCACAGCCGGCGTAAACCAGCGGAGGCGGAACCCGTCGTCCTCGGGATGCAGGAACGCGGTCTCGGACAGGTTCATCTCCTGCGCGACGCTCTGCATCCAGCGCTCGTCGCGCGGGGCGGGAAGCACGCACACGGCCGCCGGGTTACCGGCGAAGGGAGTGCTCGTAAATGCATCCACCTGAACGATGCGAATACCCATGGTTCTAACTTAATCGGTGATCATCGGTTGGCTTCCGTGCAGAGGAGCGCCCTCAGGCTCGCTGCGTGTTCGCGCACGGCCGCGCGCGCCCGCTCCCTGGCGAGGTTCCAATTGCGCCAGTCGTCGTGATCCCGCCCCCGTGCTGGCCCCCACCGCGAGAGGAGCCTCCTGGCCGCGCGGCATTGCTCGGTCTCATCGAGGCGTGGCAGAGCGGCGAGCAGCGTGGGCACCGCGTCGGCGCTCAGCGAGGCCGCGTATGCCGCGTCGAACGGGCGATGCGCGGCCGGTCGCTCGAGGTTCGTGCGCACGATGAACGCGTCGGGATTGAGCAGGTGCAGCCCCGCGAGCACGGCGAATCCCTGGACCAGGGCGCCGAACGCGAATCGCCGCGGTCGCCCGCGCAGCGCCGTCCAGCCGAACCACACGAACACGCCCGCCAGGTACACCATGAAGGCGCTGGAGTAGAGCCGGATCTCGGACAGTCCGAACTCGTCCACGTAGAGCTGCATGCGCCGGAGCGCGGACGCCATCACCACCGCGAGCAGGACCAGGAGCAATCCCGCGAGGTATCGGAAGGCTCGCTGGGCCGCGTGCGGCTCGCGGCGCAACGCCCACTCGGCGGCGAGCAGGATGGGAAGGACCAGCGCACTCGCCGTGACGAGCTCGAAGAACCCCCGTCGCGCGTACTCGGCGTAGGTCAGCCCCGTGGCGCCTTGGACGAGCTCCGCCCCGCCGAAGAGATATCGTAGCTGGATGACCACGAAAAAGAGGAACAAGAGATCGAGGAGGCCGAGCGCCGTGCCGACCGGGACGATGCCGAGCGTGAAGCGCGAGGCTTCCGAGGCGGCTGGTGGGGGCGCTGGGCGGAGCAGCGCGCCCCACAGGTACCCCGCGGCGAGCGCCGTCAGGAACGCCGTGAAAAAGGTGTGCGACGTCGCGGCCGCGAGGTCGATGTCGAGGAGGTTCACGGCCAGGTTGCGAAACACGGCGTCGGCGGAGGCAAAGAGCCCGCCGAACACGAGCAGGAGCGGGAGCGCGAGCAGCGCCCCGACAGCCGCCGCGCGCGCCTGCGGGAGCCGGCCCCCCCCCCTGCGCGGCAGCTCGGTCCACGCGACCTCGCGACCGACCAGCAGGAAGATCCCAACGCATGCGCTCACGGCGGCGGCGAGCGCGGCTCTCACGTACTCCCATGCCTGCCGGCCGCGCAGGCCGACGCCCTGCAGGCTGAGAGCGGCCAGGGAGAAGACGATTGCCAGCCCGATCGCGTCGAACGCCCGGAGGAACGTCGAGTCCCGCGCCGCGAAGTTCGAGCCCAGGAGGAGGGCCGTCGCGGCGAGCCAGGGGGCGTCCCCGCTCACGGCGGTGCCTCGCCGCCGAGCGGTCCAGGCCGCGGCCGCAACGAGCCCGACGGTGCAGAGGAGCGCGTTGAGCCCCCACGGCGTGGCGCGCAGCAGTATATCCCCGGCGATCCCCAGCGCGACGGCGGTGCCCAGAACGGCGAGTGCGAGCCGCGTTCTTTCGCTCGGAGCGCTCACCCTGCTGCGGCCTCGGGCAAGGCGCCGAAGCGGCGCTGTCGCGCGTGGAATTCGGCGATCGCCGCGGCGAGATCGGCCGCGGTGAAGTCGGGCCACATCACGTCGGTGAACACGAGCTCGGCGTACGCCGACTCCCACAGCAGGAAGTCCGAGAGCCGCCGCTCGCCGCCGGTGCGCACCAGCAGATCCACGTCGGGGAGGAGAACGCCTGCGGAGATGGCCCAGCGGGCCGAGTAGTCCACCGCGAGCCGCAGGCGCAGTTCCGCGCCGTCGCGCGTGGCGCGCTCGGCCGCCGCGATGCTCGCGACGAGGGGGGCGGGGAGCCGGTCGCGGCGGCCCACCACGTCGAGCCTCACGCCACGCTCGACCAGCTTGGGGGTCTCGGTCCGGAGATGGCGTGCGAACAGGCGCATCAGCGCCGCGACTTCGCCGGGCGGGCGCTTCCAGTTGTCTGCTGAGAAGGCGAAGAGCGTGAGGCCTCGGGCCCCGAGCCCGGGTGCGGCTTCGACGACGCGCCGCACCGCCTGCGCCCCCGCGCGGTGGCCGGCGGCGCGGGGGAGACCCCGGCGCGTGGCCCAGCGCCCGTTCCCGTCCATGATGATGGCGACGTGGAGAGAAGTACTTTGCATCATAAAGTTTGCACGCAAAAAAAACCGCGCCCGTCAGCCCTGACGGGTGGCGTGGATCAGCGCCTCCATGTGGTCCAGATAGCGCTCGAGCGCCTGGCGCCCCGCGGGGCTCAGGCGGTATTGGGTTTTCGGGATCCGCCCCTCGAACGACTTCGTGCAGGTGATGTACTGCGCCTTCTCGAGCTTGCGGGCGTGCACGCTCAGGTTCCCGTCCGAGGTTCTGAGTAGCGCCTTGAGCTCGTTGAACGTCAGCGCGTCGTTCACGGCGAGCGCGCTCACGATGCCGAGGCGCACGCGCTCGTGAATCAGCCGGTCGAGGTCGGCGGCCCGTAAGCCGCCGCGCTCGCCCCGCAGCCGTTGGGCGACAACCTCTGACTTCCTCGCCGCGCCGGGTTTAGCCACCGTATCTCCTGGCAATGATGGCGCCGAACACGATGTGCAGTCCCCCGAATCCCGCCGCCATGCACCAGGTTCCCCAGGCTGCGGGAGTGAACAGCGCCACGCTGCCGGCGAACATGAAGCAAAGCCCCATAACGGGGACGATCCGCACCGAGAAGGCGCCGCCGGTCACGAAGCCGGCGCCGTACAGGAGCAGCCAGGTGCCGGGCAACGCCCGCCACAGTCCGGCGCGATACAGGGCGATCGTCAGCAACCCGCCGACCACCATGGGTGGGAGGACGCTCAGGCCGAAGCGGCGGCCCGGGCCGGAGAGGATCGGGTCGTTGACGGCGTACGCCTTGCGGACCATCGTCGAGCCGCCGATCGCAAGGGCCACGACCGCTTCGCCGAGCCACGTCGCGAGCCACAGCTCGACGCTCGTCTGCCGGGCGGCGACGAGGGCCGCGGCGAGCGCGGTGACGCCGACGGCGACCTGTCCCCATCCTGGGACCGCCGTGAACGACCCTGCGCGCTCCATGGTCTGGCGGATGAAGCGCAGATTATCTAGGGCCTGATCGCGCAGCGGATGAGGGGAGGCCATAAGCGTGAACTTTAAGCGGTTGGGGTTGCACTGTCAAGTACTTTGTGATACAAAGGTCATGATCGTCGTGATCAGTCTCGACAACCGGCCCCGGGAGCGGGAGATTGTGGCCGTCGTCGTGGGGTAGCGCCTCATTCCGAGAGTCATCCGTGCGTGTGTACATCTCCGTGGACATGGAAGGTGTCGCCGGTGTCGTGCACGAGTCGCAGACGGACCCGAGCACTCCCGCCTTCGCCGCCGAGTACGGCCGCTTCCGGCGCCTCATGACGGCGGAGGCCAATGCCGCGGTCGACGGTGCGCTCGCCGCGGGAGCGACGAAGGTCGTGGTGAACGACAGCCACTGGTTCATGCGCAACCTGCTCGCCGAGGAGTTGAACCCGGCGGCAGAGCTCTTGTCCGGGGATCCGAAGCCGCGCTCGATGGTCGAAGGCATCGACGGCGGCTTCGATACTGCCCTGTTCATCGGCTACCACGCCCGCGCCGGGACGCCCAACGCGATCCTGGACCACACGTACGCCGACCGCATCCATGAAGTGCGCTTGAACGGGCGGCCGGTAGGTGAGCTCGGGATCAACGCGGCGCTCGCGGGCGTCTCGGGCGTGCCGGTGGCGCTCGTGAGCGGGGACTCGGGGCTGGCCGCGGAGGCGAAGGATCTCCTGGGGGACCATGTGGTCACCGTGGTCGTCAAGCAGGCGGTGAGCCGCCATGCCGCAAAGAGCGTCGCGCCGGTGGTCGCCTGCCGCATGATCCGTGAGGGCGCGATTCAGGCGCTTCAGCGTCCGCACCAGCCGTTGGTCCTGTCCCCGCCGGTGACGGTCGAGGTGGACTTCGCCATGACGATCCACGCGGACATGGCGGAGCTGTGTCCCGGCGCGCGGCGCGCCGGGGGACGGACCGTGGCGTTCACGCACGGGGACTACCGCGAGGTATTCCGGGGCTGGCGGGCGATGCTCAACCTTTCGGCCTAGGCTCGAGGTGCTCGATGAAGATCGTGGTGCTCGGCGCCGGCGCGGTCGGAGCCTACTACGGCGGACAGCTCGCGCGCGTGGGACATGAGGTCACCTGCTTCGCCCGAGGCGCGAACCTCACGGCGATTCGCGAGCGGGGCCTCGAGATTCGGATACCCGAGGATGCTGCGTTTCGGCCGCGCGTGGCCGCGACGGACCGCGTCGAGGAGCTTGGGCCCGCGGAGTTCGGCATCCTCGCCGTCAAGAGCTATTCCCTCGCTGACATCGCGCCCGTCGTGCGACGGGTCGCCGAACGGGGCGCCGCCATCGTGCCGTTCCTCAACGGAGTGGAGACCGCCGAGCAGCTCGCGGGGTTCGGGATACCGCGGGCGGCGCTGCTCGGCGGTCTGACACAGATCAGCGTCGTTCGCGTGCAACCGGGCGTCGTCGAACGGCGCAGCCCATTTCAGCTCGTCATCGTCGGCGAATTCGACGGGCGAGCGACCGACCGCGTCACCCGCGTCGCCGCAGCATTTCGGGAGGCGGGCGCCGACGCCCGCGTATCGAATCGCATCGTCGTGGACCTGTGGCAGAAGTTCGGCTTCATCACGACGCTCGCCGCAGCGTGCGGCCTTGCACGCTCACCCGTGGGGCCGCTCCGTGCCGATCCTCTGGGGCGGCGCCTTCTCGATCGCGCGATCCGCGAGGTCGTCGCCGTGGCACGCTCGCGCGGGATCCCCCTCCCCGAGGATGAGGTGACGCGGGTCATGGGTGTCATCGACGGACTGCCGGCCAGCACGAAGCCCAGCTTCCTACTCGACCTCGAGTCCGGTGGACCGACGGAATTGGGCGTTCTGAGCGGCGCGGTTTCCCGCTTCGCTGA
>QHVD01000342.1 GCA_003222235.1 Gemmatimonadota bacterium
CACGGCGGCCTCGGCGACTTCCGGGACCGTCAGACAGGCGGACTCGATCTCCTTCGTGCCGAGGCGGTGGCCGGCGACGTTGATGACGTCGTCAATGCGGCCCAGTATGCGGAAGTAGCCGTCCGCCGCCTGCACCGCCCCATCGCCGCACATGAAGGGCCAGTCGCGCCAATCCCTGCTTTGGGGATTCTTGTTGTACTTGGCGAAATAGGTCTTGATGTAGCGGTCGCGGTCGCCCCAGATCGTCTGCATGATGCCCGGCCACGGGTTGCGGATACAGATGTTGCCCGCCTTGCCGGACCCCTTGGGAACCTCTGCGCCGGTCTCGTCGTAAACCACCGGATGAATCCCGGGCGCCCCGGGACCGCAGCTGCCCGGCTTCATCGCGTGAATCGCCGGAACGGTGGTGCCGAGAAAGCCGCCGGTTTCGGTCAGCCACCACGTATCGGTGATGACGGCTTCCCGCTTGCCGACCTCGTCGTAATACCAGCGCCATGCTTCCGGCTCGATCGGCTCGCCCACCGTGGTCATCGACTTGAAGTGGTACTTGTACTTGCGCGGCTCCTGGGGACCGAGCTTCCGCAGCATCCGAACCGCCGTGGGCGCGGTGTGGAAGATGTTCACGCCCAAACGCTCGGCAATGCGCCAAGGCCGCCCCGCGTCGGGAAACGTCGGCACGCCCTCGTACAGGACGCTGGTCGCCGCGTTCGCCAGGGGACCGTAGACGATGTAAGAGTGCCCGGTGATCCACCCGATGTCCGCCATGCACCAATAGGTATCTTCCGGATGGATGTCGAGAATCCACTTGGACGTGGCGGTGACGTAGGACAAATAGCCCCCGATGCTGTGTTGCGCTCCCTTGGGCTTGCCCGTCGTGCCGCTCGAGTACATCAAGAACAGCGCCGCCTCCGACGGCAGGGCAACCGGCTCCACCTTCTTGCCCTTGTGGTCCTTGAGCAGGTCGTTCACGAAGAAGTCGCGACCTGGAACCATCGGCGTCTGCGCGGAGTATGCTCCGGGGTAGCGCTGCCATACCAAAACCTTCTCGACGTGCTGCCCCAGGTCTTGCGCCGTTCGGACCGCGATGTCGGCATTCGCCTTGTGGTCGATCAGCGCGCCGTTGCGCCAGTAGCCGTCCATCGTAATCAGCACGTGGCTGCCCGAATCGTGAATGCGGGAGCCGCACGCCTGGCCGCTGAAGCCGCCGAACACTTGTGAGTGGATGATGCCCAGACGGGCACATGCCAGCATCGTGATCGGCAACTCCGGAACCATGGGCATGTGCAGGGTGACGCGGTCTCCAGCCTTGAGGCCCATGTCGCGGAGCAACGCAGCCACTTCGTTCACGCTGGTATACAACTCCTGATACTTGATTGCCACGTCCGGCTCCGCTTCCGGCTCGGGCACGAAAATGAGCGCGGCTTTGTTCCTGTACTGTTCCAGGTGGCGGTCCACGCAGTTGTATGACGCATTGAGCCTGCCACCGACGAACCATTTCCAGAACGGCGCATCACTGGTATCGAGCACGGTGTGATACGGTTCGAACCAGGTCAGCATGTCCGCATATTCCCGGAAGCAGTCGGGAAAGCGGTCGAGGCCGAACTTTTCCAAGATGCGCGGGTCTCGCATGTTCGCCTGTGCTTTGAATTTCTCGGAAGGTTGATAGTATCCCTCTTCCTTCCAGTGCACAGCGATCTGCGCTTCGCTGACCTCGGTTAGTTCCCGGGTCTCAGTGGTCTTGGCCATGTGATTTACCCGCTAGTGCCGTTCCAACTATTTGTGCCCGGGGTTTCGATGGGCAGTGGGGCCGTAGGTGTAGCGCTTCGCGGATCGCCGTTTAGGCTCGATAAGTTGGAACGGCGCTAGCGAACCCATAACCCGTTGCCGTCCCGCACATGCCGGTCCGGCGCCTTCAGCGCCGCGTTGACCTTCCCGCGAGCGAGCGCCTTGTCCCAAGGGTAGAACGACTGCGCGTTTTCGTCTCGTTAACGTATGCGCCGCGCTCGACGCGAGGTCAAGGAGTGTCGTGGCCTTGCAATATGCGCCACGCCGCTCGCTCTGCGACGGCGGGAGCGTGAGGAGTCCCACGACCGTTTCGACAACTGGTTGATGAGCCGCAGGTTAGCCGGCTGGCACTGGAGTCGCATACGAGTCTGCTCCGGTAACCTATGGAGCTAACGGTGGAGGAGCTGGCTAGAATGTCGACGCGCCCGGCCGAAAAGATGCTGGCCGCACCCGAGGCGCTGAACCTCGACACGCGGACCACGTTTCGCCGCGCCGCCACCGAGCTGTTGGAGCAGCTACCGGAGGGCGCTGGGCGGCTGGTCATCGAGTTGTCGGGGACGCGGGCGGTGGACAGCGCCGGATTGGGCGCGCTGATGCTGATCCAACGCAAGGCCTCCGAGCGCCGGCTGACCGTGTGCCTGCGGGGCGCGAACGACGAGCTGCGGTTCCTGCTGGTCTTGACCAAGCTGGACGACCTATTCGAACTGGAGAGCGGCGCGTCGTAACGCCGCCGTAAAGGGCCCTGGAAAGGCCCCTTGAGAGGAATCTGGGCGTGGACAACATACGCTGGTACCATCGGTTGAGCCTCCTCATGGTCTTGGGGATGGCACTTGCAGCGGCCCTATTTCCTCACTCGGCGACCACGGCGTCCGCTTCAGACGTGATCGAAAGGCCCCGTCAGGCTCGCGTGGTGGCGCGATTCAAGTGCGCGAAGTCCGGCGGGCCGGATTTGCATTCCCGGCTGAACGTCTACCTGTTCGAAGACGGTGTGGCTCGTCTGTTCCCGCTTCGCAGGGGACGGGGGCAGCCCGACGGCGTGGCCCAGTATCCCTGGGTGCGGATGAACGCCTCGACGCTTCGTATCGGTCACGCCACCGGCGCATTGGCGCCCAGTGGCGATATGGAGATGTCCGGCATGCACTGTCTTCACCAGTAACAACCGGACGGCGCCAAGGCGCGGCTGACGTGTTCAACTACGATCGCTTGCTGACTCGGTCCCCCACCCTCGTGTCGAGCGACTACCCTCGTTCGCTCACCACGTTCTCCACCATCCTGACTTCCGTCAGCGGAGAAGCCGTTGCGGTTCATTCGTTTCACGTGCCGCCGAGGTGGGCCTGGTGGGCGCTGGCATACTCTGATTACTACGCCAACTAGACGCACGGACGCATGAAAAAAGACGTGTAAAAGACGTCTTTTTTCCACGCCTCCTTCTCACGATATTGCCCCACCATGGGCGCACCCCTAGCGCCGTGCGATGCTCCGCGCTGACGGGCTCCGGCACGCCTTTGGCCACGTGATGGCGCTGGATGACATCTCCTTCAGCCTCGCGCCCGGTCGAACGCTCGTCATCTTCGGTCCCAATGGGGCGGGGAAGACGACGCTCCTGAAGGTGCTCGCGGGTCTGATCCGGCCGCAGGCGGGATGCGCCACCGTGGCCGGGGGGCGCGGTGCCATCGGCTGGATCGGGCACCAGAGTCACCTCTACGGGCACCTCACGGTGACGGAGAATCTGCTGTTCTGGGCGGCGCTGTACGACGTCCCCGCCGAACGGCGGCGGGCGCGCGCCGCGGAGGTGATGCGCCGTCTCGCGATCGCGGACCAGGCCGACCGACGGGTCTGGGCCCTCTCCCGCGGGCTGGCGCAGCGGGCCGCGATCGCGAAGGCGCTGATGCACGACCCGCAAGTGCTGCTCCTCGACGAGCCGTTCACGGGGCTGGACCTCGCGGCCGCGGGGGAGGTTCGCGCTCTGCTCGCCCAGCTCCGTGGCGCCGGCCGGGTGGTCGTCCTCGCCACGCACAACATAGACGAAGGGATCGAACTGGCCACCGACGTGGCGTTCCAGCGGCGCGGCCGTTTCGTGCACTTCGCGCCACGCGGGGCGCACGAGTCGGCCGAGATCGCGGAAGCGTACCGGCGTGCCGTTGGGGCGGGGGGAGCGGGGGGGACGGCTGGTGGGTGACACCCTGCGCCACGCCTGGACGATCGCGCGCAAGGACCTGCTCCTCGAGTTTCGCACGCGCACGGCCGTGCTGTCTGCCGTCGTGTTTACGGCGCTGGTACTGACGGTGTTCAACTTCGGACGCGACCCGACCGCCGTGGCGACGATCGACCTGGCGCCGAGCATCCTGTGGGTGACGTTCAGCTTCGCCGCGATTCTCGCCCTGAACCGCGCGTTCCAGCTCGAGCTCGAGAACGAGGCCTTGGAAGGGCTGCTCGTGTCGCCCATCAGCCGCACCAGCCTGTACCTCGGTAAGCTCGTCGCCAACCTGATGTTCGTGGCGGTGGTGGAGTGCGTCGCTTTGCCCCTCTTCGTGCTGTTCTTCGACGTTTCCGTGTGGCGGGTCCTGGCGCCGCTCATCGCGGTGATCGCCCTCGCGACCGTGGGGTTCGTGGCGGTGGGGACCCTGTTCAGCGCGATGGTGATCCGCACGCGCTTCGCCGAGCTGATGCTCCCGGTGCTGCTGCTGCCGTTCTTCATCCCACCGCTCACGGGCGCGGTGCAGGCGACGGCGCGGTTGCTGGACGGGCGTCCCTTGAGTGAGGCGGCGGGTTGGCTTAGGTTGCTGGCCGCCTACGACGTCGCGTTCCTCGTGCTCGCGACGCTGCTCTTCCCGCACACGGTGGACGAATGAGACTTGCCCGCGCGGGCCGCTGGGTCACCCTCGTGGGGCTCGTGCTGCTGGCCGGGGTGTACCTCCGGGCGCTCGCCTTCACGCCCATCGAGCGGTCGCAGGGGCCGGCTCAAAAGATCTTCTATCTGCACATGCCGGCGGCGGTCTGGGCGGAGCTGGCGATGGTGCTCGTCGGCCTTGCCGGAGTCTTCTATCTGTTTCTCAAGGACCCGCGGCTCGACCGGTTCGCCGCCGCGTCCGCCGAGGCCGGGACCGTCTTCGCCGCCATCGTGCTTACCACGGGACCGATCTGGGGGAAGCCGATCTGGGGGACCTGGTGGAGCTGGGATGCGCGGCTGACCCTCACCCTCCTCCTCTTTTTCCTTTATATGGGGTACTTGCTGCTCCGCAGCGCGACCCCCGACCCGGCGCTCCGCGCCAGGTACTCGGCGGTGCTCGGAATCTGCGGCCTGGTGCTGGTGCCCTTCATCCACCTGAGCACCGTGATGTTCCGCACGCTCCACCCTGCGCCGATCGTGCTGAAGCCGAGCCAGCCTTCCTTGCCGGGAAGCATGCTCATCACCCTGCTCTTCTCGTTCGGCGTCTTCACGCTTCTGTATATCGGCTTCGTGATGCAGCGTTACGGGTTGTCGCTGCTGCGAGAGGAGCTGGCGGCGCGGGAGCGGGCAGCGGCGGTCGCGAGGGGCCGGGGCGGGGGCGGGGGGGACGGCGGAGACGATGCCTGAGGTCCTGCAGAACGGCGGCTATGCTGTAGCGGCCTACATCGTGACGGCCGCCATCCTTCTGGGGTACGCACTGTCACTGCACCGGCGTACGCGGCGACGCTAAGAGCGAGCTTCCGAAGAACCCCCTTAGGATTCCCCAACGTGGATTGATTGGACGCCCTGAAGGGCGCCCTCGGCGCGAGCGCGTCCTGAAGGACGCTGGTGCGCCGCCGTCCTTCAGGACGGACCCCACAGCCGAGGCCGGGCTTCAGCCCGTGCGATCACCGGTCGCGACCCCTCAACGACCTGTTCAGCATCGCCCTAGCAGCCGTCCCGCTTCCCCGCCAGCAACTCGGCTCGCACTTCCGAGAGGCGCTCCATCCCACCCGGCTTCTGGGTCGCCCAGAGGTGCGATGCCTCGTCCGCCGCCTTGATATCGCCGGCCTGGAACAACGCCTGGGCATTGAGCCACAGCGCCTCGGTGCCGCCACCCGCGGCGTAGGCCCGCGCGAAGCGTGAGGCGGCTTCGGCGTGGCGACCCGCGCGGCGATAGAGTCTGCCCGCTGCCACGGCGGCGTCGGCACGCTCCTCGAGCGCCAGCGCCTGCTCGTAGGCCGCAAGCGCCTCCTTTTGCCGGAACGCCATCTGGTACGCCTCGGCCAACAGCATCCACGCGTCGGAGTTCTCGGGGAAGCGCTCGGTCGCGTCCTGCGCAGCGGCGACGGCGCCCCAGCGATCCTCGATGGCGCGTCGCAGGCGCACGAGGGCCGGGTACGGCTGCGCGAAGACGGGCGTGATGATACACCCGAGCCCGAGCCACCAATCCGCGCGTCTCGGAGCGTGGCGCCGGCAGGCGGCCGCCCGCCGCACGGTGAAGCGCACCAGGGCTGACCGCAAAGAGCGCAGCATTGCTTGATTATGGGATGTGGCGCGGAGAGATTGCAACGACTCATGTCACAACCGCCGCGGCAACCCCTTTCTCTGCGCCCCCTCACGGGGCGG
>QHVD01000343.1 GCA_003222235.1 Gemmatimonadota bacterium
CGGCGCTCGCCCGTTGCGGCGTGACGCCGGACGTCGTGCCGGCGCGCTACGTGGCCGAAGCGGTCGTAGGGGCGTTGGCCGCGCGGGGCGACCTGCGGGGCAAGCGCGTCCTCCTTCCCCGGGCGCGCGAGGCGCGGGACGCGCTGCCCGAAGGGCTTCGCGCGCACGGCGCCGTAGTGGATGTGATTCCGGTATACGACACGGTCCGGGAGCCGGGCGACGGCGGCGCGCTGGCGGCGGAGCTCCGCGCGGCGCGGATCGACGTCGTGACCTTCACGTCGTCGTCCACGGTCCGCAGCTTCGTGGACCTCGTGGGGCGGGAGGCGGCGGCGTGCGGCAGGTTCGTGGTCGCGGTGATCGGGCCTGTAACGGCGGCCACCGCCCGCGAGCTGGG